>JAYTNH010000457.1:0-4625 GCA_043748395.1 Ilumatobacteraceae bacterium
GCCGGGCGCCGGGGGCGAGATCCAGCTCACCGACGCACTCAAGGCGCAGGCGCAGCACCGGCCGTTCCACGGCGTGATCAGCCGCACCGCCCGCCACGACACGGGTACGCCCCTGGGGTGGCTCACCGCGGTGGTCGACAAGGCCTTGGTCGACCCCAAGATCGGCGATGCATTTCGCACCTGGCTGCATACTCGCTACTGATCAGTCGGGTAGCCGCCTGAACCTGTCGGGGTAGTCGACAACGAGCCCGTGCCGGTCGACGTCGAACTCGACCACGGTGCCGACTTCGACCTGCTCGAAGCGCCAGCGGTGCGCGCCGAGCCGTGTGTAGCGGTGCGTCTCGGGCAGCGCCTCGAGGCGTTCAGGGTCGATGGCCACCACCGGAAGCTCGGCCGAATCGCCGACGTGCAGCTGTAGCCGACGAATGGGCAGCGTGGCCGTGAGCGGCGTACACGACAAGTTGATGTCGTAGCAACCGTCGAACTCGACGCGGTGTGCACCGTTCATCTCGCCCCAGCGCGCGGTGCCGTCGGTTGCCAGCCACAGGTCGGGCTCGGGGAGGTCGCGGAACAACAGGAACTGGCGCACCTGCCAGGTCGCCGAGAGTCGCAACACGTACTCGACGCGCTCGCGGCTTACCACGCCCGACACGGTCCAACCCTCGTTCTCCCAACGCAGCGTGGCCGTCTCGTGGTCGATGTCGTCCCACGTGGCCCATCGCGCCACGTGCCCGTCCGACGAGAAGGGCTCGTACGCGCTCACCCGAAGAACGGTACCGTGGCGACGTGATCGACCATGCCGAGGCCCGCGACTACGTGCTGCAGCGGTGCCCACCGCTGTCGCCGCGGGCTGTGTCGTTGGCCGATGCAATCGGGTGCGTGCTGTCCGAGCCCGTCATCGCGACCGAGGACGTGCCTCCGTTCGACAACTCGGCGGTCGACGGTTACGCGGTGCGCGCGGCCGACGTTGCCGATGCTCCCGTCATGCTCGTGGTGATCGACGAGGTGGCAGCTGGGGCGCACACCGACAGGGTTGTCGGTGATGGTGAAGCGATTCGAATCATGACGGGCGCGCCCATGCCGGCGGGTGCCGACGCATCAGTGATGGTCGAGAACACCGAGCGGGTCGACGGCGGCTCGCGGGTGCTCGTGCAGCACGCCGTGCGTGTTGGCGACGCGCTTCGTCGTGCCGGCGACGATGTGCGCGCGGGCACGGCGTTGTATCACGCGGGTGTCGAGGTGCGTCCGGCCGTGGCCGGAGTGCTTGCCAGCATCAACGCCCGGTCGGTCATGGCGGTGCCCCGCGTTCGCGTGGCGGTACTGTCCACCGGCGACGAGTTGATCGACGACGGCTCGCCGCTCGCTGCCGGACAGATTCGCGAGAGCAACAAGACCATGCTCTCTGGCCTGCTCGTCGAAGCCGGCTGCGAGACCGTCGACCTCGGGGTGGTGCGCGACGATGAGGCCGCACTCGAAGGTGTGCTGCGCGCCGCGGCCGCCGACTGCGATGCCATCGTCACCAGCGGGGGAGTGAGCATGGGCGACTACGACGTGGTGAAGGCGGTGCTGTCGCGCATCGCCGACATGCGTTGGATGCAGATCGCCATCAAGCCCGCCAAACCGTTCGCGTTCGGGCTCCTCGCAGCTTCCAACGATCGCCATGTTCCCGTTTTCGGGTTGCCGGGCAATCCGGTGAGCTCGCTCGTGAGCTTCGAGTTGTTCGCAAGGCCGGCGCTGCGCCAGATGCAGGGTCACCCGCAGATCAGCCGTCCCACGCTCACGGCCATCGCCGACAACGGTCTTCCCCGCCGGTCCGACGGCAAGACGCACTTCGTACGCGTGCAGGCCCGGTTCGACGACGACGGTCGCCTCCACGTGCAGTCGGTCGGTGCCCAAGGAAGCCATCAACTGGCGGCCACATCGTTGGCCAATGCGCTGGCTGTGGTGCCCGACGGCGACGGTATCGAACCGGGTGGTGCAGTCGCTGCGCTCGTGCTGCATCTCCCCGGAGCTGGGTAGCCTCTCGCCATGGATCTCGTCGATCCGTTCGGACGCACCATTCGTGACCTACGCATTTCGGTCACCGACCGCTGTAATTTCCGCTGCACTTACTGCATGCCGGAAGAAGGTATGAAGTGGCTGCCGCGCAGCGAAGTGCTCACCTTCGAAGAGATCGAGCGACTGGCCCGCATCTTCGTCGAACGCTTCGAGGTCGACGGCTTGCGACTCACCGGCGGCGAACCCACGGTCCGCGCTCATCTACCGGTGCTGGTGTCGAAGCTCTCCGCATTGCGGGTGCCCGCCACGTCGGCCTCGCCGCTCGCAGGTGGCAAGCCCGACCTGTCGATCACCACCAACGGTGCCACGTTCCGCTTGCTCGCGCACGAGTTGCGCGACGCCGGCCTCGACCGAGTGAACGTGAGCCTCGACACGCTGCAGGCCGATCGGTTCGTCGAGATGACGCGTCGCGACGAGTTGGTGCGTGTGCTCGACGGCATCGAGGCGGCCAAGGGGGCCGGCTTCTCGCCTGTCAAGATCAACGCCGTCGTGCAACGCGGCGTGAACGACGACGAGATCGTCGACCTTGCCCGCTATGGCCGCGACAACGACGTCGAGGTGCGCTACATCGAGTTCATGCCACTCGATGCAAGTGGGCACTGGATGAGCGAGCACGTGGTGGGGCAAGACGAGATCGTCGCCACGATTGCCGCAGTGTTCCCGCTCGAGCAGATGCCCGCTCGCGGCGCCGCACCGGCCGACCGTTGGCGCTACCTCGACGGCAAGGGCACGGTTGGCGTCATCCCATCGGTCACCAAGCCGTTCTGTGGCGATTGCGACCGGGTGCGGCTCACCGCCGACGGTCAGTTCCGTACGTGCCTGTTCGCCACCACCGAGTTCGACCTCATGCGCCAGATGCGTGATGGCGCCACCGACGATCAGCTCGCCACCGAGATCCAGCGGGCGGTCGGCACCAAGTGGGCCGGGCACCAGATCAACCAGGTCACGTTTGTGCGTCCGCACCGCAGCATGAGCCAAATCGGCGGCTGACCCCGTCCGTTCACCTGAGTCATCACTGTTCACGCGCGAATCGACTACGGTTCTGTGACAGATGAGTGACTTGGCCTTCACGCACCTCGACCCACTGGGTCGTGCCCGCATGGTCGACGTGACTCCCAAGGAGCCCACGCACCGGCGAGCGGTTGCTCGATGCAAGGTGTTCATGCAACCGGCCACCACCACAGCCGTTGCCAATCGAGAGGTCAACAAGGGTGACGTGATCGCTGTCGCCCGCATCGCCGGCATCCAGGCCGCGAAGCGAACCAGCGACATGATTCCGTTGTGCCACCCACTGTTGGTGGGTTCGGTGCACATCAACTTCGAGATCGGCGACGACAACATCGCCATCGAGGCGCAGGTCGACACCGTCGATCGAACGGGGGTCGAGATGGAAGCGCTGCACGCGTGCTCGGTTGCCGCGCTCACCATCTACGACATGTGCAAGTCGGCTGACCGGGGCATGGTGATTGGCGAACTCGCCTTGTGGGAGAAGACCGGTGGCCGTTCAGGGACCTACCGTCGCGCCGGCGACGTTGCGGGTTCTGTCACGAATGTAGTACAATCGTAATGAAAGCAACACTGCCAGCACAGCGAGCATCAACAGTGTGCGCCCCACTCGTGAACATCGTTCCGCACGAAGGAAAATTCTAGCCCATGCCCCAGATCGTGCTCCTTGCAGTTGCAGCCGCTTGGGCGGCCGTACTCATTCCGCCGCTCATGCGTTCGCGCAACGAGAACCGCCCCAACTCGTCGGTCACCGACTTCCGTCGCCAACTCTCCACGCTGCAGCGCTCGGTACCCACCCGCACCATGGTGCCGGCACGGGCGATGGGTCGCCCGCTCACGCAGTCCGCTCCAGTGCGTCAGCACGCAACTCCGGGCCAGGCGCAGCGCGGTTCGCTACACACCCTCGACCGTCGTCCCGCTCACGATGGTGGCCAGCACGGTCATCACAGTCAGGTGCACGTGCATCGTGTGAGCCAGCGTGAGATCACCCGTCGCCGTCGTACCAACGTGCTGTTCGTGTTGGGCGTCACCGTTGCCACCACCTTGTTCCTCGCCGCAACCACCAAGTCCAACGCCATGGTCTACATGTTCGCCTTGTCGTTCGTGGCGCTGTGCGGTTACTGCTACAAGCTGGTGCAGATCCGCAACGAAGAACTCGATCGCCAATACAGCGATCACGCCTGGTTCCACGCCGCCTGATTTCGCAGCTTGTCGGTGGCCTCGTCTCGGGGTCACCGCTACACTGCGCAACGCCCAACGGGGGTGTAGCTCAGTTGGCAGAGCGCAGCAATCGCACTGCTGAGGTCAGGGGTTCAATTCCCCTCACCTCCACCGTTGTGACGCACCGGCCCCCTCCGATTCGTTCGGCGGGGGCCTTGCGCGTCAGCGCTGACCGGCAGGTCGTTGGCCAACTCACAGAGCGTTTTCGTGAGCGCACAAACGATCCGCGGCTCTGTTCGCTTAGAGCGCGCGCCAATAGGCGGCACGCTTCACGCCGCCCGGCGCTCCGGCGCAGCTGAAACCCTTGCTACACAGGGACCTCCGCTACTGCCTGGTCAAGG
>JAYTNH010000458.1:0-3053 GCA_043748395.1 Ilumatobacteraceae bacterium
TGGCCCGCGAATACCGGTCCCCCGATGGTTTCTCCCAACTGATAGCTCCAGAACGCCAGTTCGCGCTGGGCGGTGACGCTGGCGTCCTTTTGGCGCAAGCTGCCGGCGCCCGCATTGCGCGGGTTCACCGGAACGGGGTTGGGTTTACGGCCGGCCGCGAGGCGCGCAACGTTCTCGGCCTCCTTCGCGGCAACCAACCGACGGAAGCTGGTGATGGGCATGTACACCTCACCGCGCACTTCGAGCACGTCGGGAGCTTCAGCGGGCAGTCGCTTCGGGATGCCGGCAATGGTGGCAATGTTGGCCGTCACGTCTTCGCCCACTCGACCATCGCCACGGGTGGCAGCCTGCACGAACTCGCCACGCTCGTAACGCAGGCTGATGGCGAGCCCATCGATCTTCAGCTCGCACACGTACCGCACAGCCTGGTCGGCCAAACCCCGCGCCACCCGGTCGCCCCACGCCGTGAGCTCAGGCACATCCATCGCGTTGTCGAGGCTGGTCATCGGCTCACGGTGCACCACCGGCGAGAACGTGGACGCGAGTTCGCCACTGCTCACCAGTTGCGTGGGGGAATCGTCGGTCGCGAGGTCGGGGTGAGCCTGCTCGAGACTGCGTAGCTCGCGCACGAGTGCGTCGTACTCGGCGTCGCTCACCTCGGGTTCGTCGAAGCTGTAGTAGCGCTCGTTGTGGTAGGCGATGAGGCGACGCAGTTCGGCGGCGCGCTCAGCCGCGCTCATCGACGTCGTTTCGCCAAGGCCGCAATGCTTCCGCTAAGACCCATGCCAGCCCCGACGAGGATAACCCACAGCCCAGGACCCCACGATATCGACCCATCGAACAGCGTGATGAGATCGCTGACATCGCTGAGGTCGACGATGACCGCCAGCACAGCGAAGCTCGCGAACACCACGGCGACGATCGCGACCGCAAGCACCCGACCGGCGAAGAACATCGCGATGGCGAGACCGCCGACGACCACACCAAGGAACACGAACGCAGGGCCGTCCTTGCTCTCGCCAGCCAACTTCGTGAACCCCGTGATGGATTCACTTTCACCGAACCCGGAGTCAATGGAGAACCACGACAGGAACGAGCCGACGATCATGAGCACCGAACCCAGAACGGCGATGGTGACGCCGGTCTTCACTTGGGGCCGCGGTGGCTTCGCCATCGGTGCTGCGGCGTAGCCGGGCATGGGCGACCCGAACGCTCCTGGCGGTGCAGGCACGTTGCTGGGCGGTGGAGGCGGCATCGGGTTCGACATGCACGAAGTGTAGGCGACGTGCAGTTGACGCCTGGGCCTTTGCCAGTGCTAGGCACCCAGCGCGAAGCGGGCGGCCACGGCCTGATCGCGCACGCGGCGACCGAGCTCGGCAGTGATGCGACAGATGCGGGCGGCCACACCCGGGGTGTGCATGCCGAGCCCGCATTCGGGGGTGATCATCGAGTTGGTGCGCAACAACGCAGGGTCGGCACCAGCGGTCACGAGCTCGCACCACAACGCACTGAGTTGGCGCCAAGGGCGTTCGACCGAGGTAGCGATGGGACCACTGGTGGACACCGCCCCCCACGCCACTACACCACCTTCTTCGAGGAACCGGGTGAGGTAGCCGGCCGACTCGACGAGCGACGGCACAGCGGGCACCGACAGCACCGCAGGGCCCGTGGCCAAGAGCGAGGCGATGTCGGCGTGGGCGCACACGTGCAGGCCGGCCAGACCCACAGGCTCGATGACAGCAAGCGCGCCCGACACCAGATCGATCGCAGTGTCGGGGGCAATCGGGAAACCGGGAAGCATGAGCTCGCCAAGCGAAGGTTCGTCGATGAAGACCACCTGCCGACAACCCGGCAGCGTGGCCGCGAAGATATCGAGCAGGTGCTGCACATGCGACCGAACCGCCCGCACCGCAACCTCGAAAGCCGCGCTGGCAGGCACGCCGGCACGCATGAGCGCCAGACCGAGGGTAACCGGCCCGACGAACTGCCACTTGACCGGCGCCTGCCGACCGGCCGCCACCTCGATGAACGCGCGGAAGCCTCCGAAGGCATCGTGCTGCAGATCGGTGCGCACATCGGCGAACGGGTCGATGCGTTGCACATCGATCGCGATGCTGCCGTACTGACCCACCGTGATCCCCTGCAAGCCCACGAGGGCCTGCGCGATCATGCCCTCGGCAGGCGACCGATTCGGCAGCGTGGGCACGGCCGGAAGTTCGAATGCTTCGAGTGCGAGCTTCGCCGCCTCGGCCGAGTGGCGATACGGCAGGCTGCCGATTCCGGTCACAGTCGCGCCCGGAAGATCGAATGACGACACGATCATCCCCCTTTCGTTTGCGGCCGTGCTCAGCGAGCGTGAAGTTGCTCCTGCCGATACGTTTGCCGGGTGACCTTCGCCGAGACAAATCGGACGACCCCGACTCGACCCCGACTCGACGCATGCTGACGCCACAATCCACCATCTGGGTCGAGCGGCTGTTGTGGATTGCGGCCGGCGTCACCACGGCGATGAGCGTCGGCGATGCTGTCGTTCACCGCAGCGGCGCAATGCGGCTGACGTCGGCAATCGTGGTGTGGAGCGTCTTCGGTTTGGTGGTACTCGCGGTGATGGTGCCGTCAGCCTTGGGCCTCACGGTCGTGCGCACGGCTGCACCGCTCGCGGTGGTGGGCGCCGTCAGCTCCTGGATCGGCGGAGCCAGTCCAGTGGTGGGCGCGGCTGCGGTCGGGCTCGCTGCGGTGCACACAGCGTTCGCCCTGTCGGCCGATGTCGGGGGCGCGTTCGTGCAGGCGTCGGCGTACGGCAACGAACGCCGCTTCTTGTTGCGCGCACCGTTCGCATACCTCGTGCCGCTCGTCGTGTCGTGGTTGGTCTGGTGCGCGTTGCTGGTCGCGGCGGTGCTCGTGCTCGGCGCGAGCCGATGGTTGGTCGGTGGTCTGTTGGGCGCCGCCGCACTCGTGCTCGGCAGGTTCGTGATCACGCGCTATCACCGCTTGTCGCGACGCTGGTTGGTCATCGTGCCGGCGGGCGTGGTGGTGCACGATCACCTGGTGCT
>JAYTNH010000459.1:0-2076 GCA_043748395.1 Ilumatobacteraceae bacterium
CTACTGGCGTGACCGCAAAGGCGATTGTGGCCGAGGTGACCGTGGTAGGGCCACAGTCCACCGGCTGGGCGACTGTGTACCCGTGTCAAGCGACGCCACCCGACCTCTCGATGGTGCGCTACACCGCGAACGGCAACTCCGCGGCGGCTGTCACAGGTATCGTCGACGGTGCTGGCAGTTGGTGTGTTGTGACCAACAAGCCTGCTGACCTGCTGATCGACGTTGCCGGCTACTTCGGCTGAGGCGTGAAGCGAGGCAGCAGTCTGATCAGCTCGCGGCGTCGGACCTGGGCCTTCTGAAACGCAAGCACGCCGAAACCGACCGTGACGTAGGTGGCGTCGCGAAGTGCGTTCGTGAGCCTTTCGGCGGCGACGCCGGACGGGTCGATCTTGCTCAGGTCGAGTCGCGAGAGATCGATGCACGGAAAGGTCGGGAGCTTGGCCATGGTGTCGGCTTTCGTCGGTGCTTTCGGAGGTACTCGTTTGAGTGTCGAGCCGGTCGGGGGGCGACCGGCTCTGCAAACAACATATCGCATGATGCTAACTATTGCAAGCATCGGCGCGATGCGGTTCGGGTGAGACCTCACGCAGCAACCGCTCAGGGGACCGCCCATGGCGGCGGGTGACCGGGGGACCGCGTCTGTCGCCGCTAGCCTCGATTCTTCGTGGAACCCGACCGCCAACTTGCTCCGCCCGTGGTGGCCGTCATGGTGGTGTACCAGCCGGGTGCATGGTTCGACGACGTGCTCGACGGGCTGATCGATCAGGACTACTCGAACCTGAAGTTGCTGTTCTTGGTCGCGGGCGACACCACCGAGACCGCAGCACGAATCCGCGCCAAAGTACCCAACGCGTTTGTACGTGCTACCCAAGCAAACCTCGGCTTCGGGCCAGCGGTCAACGAGGTGCTCACGCTCGTCGAGGGCGACAACGGCTTCTTTTGTCTCCTTCACGACGACGTCGCACTCGAGCCGGCCGCCATTCGGCTGATGGTCGAGGAGCTGTATCGGTCGAACGCAGGCATTGTCGGTCCCAAGCTCGTGCAGTGGGACGATGCCAGCGTGTTGCAGCACGTCGGACTCGGTGTCGATCGGTTCGGAGAAATCGATCCGCTCATCGAGCCGGGCGAGGTCGATCAAGAGCAGCACGATGCAGTCCGAGACGTGTTCGCGCTGCCGTCTGCATGCTTGCTCGTTCGGGCCGACCTGTTCCGCACGCTCGGCGGCTTCGATTCCTCCATCGATTACTATGGGGACGACGTCGATCTGTGCTGGCGTACACATCTCAGCGGCGCCCGGGTGGTGGTGGTACCTGCAGCCCGCGCCCGTCATCGTGAGCGCTTGCCCGAGCGTCGCCCCGATCTGCATCACGACACGCTTCGCGCCCGACACCGCATGCGTACAGTCATCACTCACACCGGTGCCCGGCGGCTCCCGATGGTGTCGTTGCAACTCGTGGTGATCACCATCGCCGAGCTCGTTGCCGGCGTGTTCACCGGTACCATGCGCCAGGCCTGGGCGTCGTTCACGGCACTCATCGGCGCCATCGTGCGCACCCCCACCACCATCGCCCGTCGACGCCACCTGTCCACACTGCGCCAAGTGCCCGACAGCGAGGTCGCCGGGCTGCAGTTGCGCGGTAGCGCGCGATTGTCGTCGTTCATCCGGTCGCGTCAAAGTCGTATCGACCCCGATGCATCTACCGAGCGACGGTGGCGTCAGACCGCGGGTTCCATCCCTGCCATCACCTGGTTGTGCGTCGCAGTGGCAGTGGTGCTCGGGAGCCGCGAGCTCATCTCCGGAGGCGTTCCCAGCGTCGGAGAGTTCCTCGAGTTCCCGGTCAGCCCGCGCACCATGTTCTCCGACTATCTGTCGGGATGGTGGGGGCATGGTCTCGGCTCGTCGTCGCCGGTACCTACCGGCGTGGCGCTTATTGCGTTGGGGAGCACCGTCACGCTGTTTCACATGGGTGCGTTGCAAACCGTGGCCATCATCGGTGCCATGGTGGCCGGGCTCATCGGCATGTGGCGGCTCGCCACGCTGTTTCCGACGCCACGCGCTCGGCTCACGGCACTGGT
>JAYTNH010000460.1:0-3176 GCA_043748395.1 Ilumatobacteraceae bacterium
GCGATCGAGCCATCGAGCTTGAGAACGTCGGCCTCGCAGGTGCGCAGCGCGGTGAGCGACGACGTACCGGTGCCGAAGCTGTCGAGCGCCAACTGCACACCGAACCGGCGAAGAGCCTGCAACGCGCGGAGCTGGCCAGGTTGGGCAGCGAGCAGGGTGGTCTCGTCGAAGTCGAGGGTGACCTGCTGCGGGTTGAGATCGAGTTGGCGGATGACCGCCATGACGCGCTCGACGAACGAGCCCTCGGCAAGTTGCCGTGCGGCAACGTTGACATGCACGCTGAACGTGCGATCGACGAGGCCGGCATCGAGCCAGGTGCGGGTGTCGCGACAGGCCTGGGTGAGCACCCAGTCACCGATGGGCACGATGGCACCGGAGTCTTCGGCGAGGTGCACGAACTCGGCAGGCGGCAGCGTGCCCCGCTCTGGATGATCCCACCGCAACAACGCCTCGGCGCCCGCCATGCGACCGCTGTGCGTCGACATGATCGGCTGGTAGTCGAGCCGCAGTTGACCGGCGGCGAGTGCCTGCTCGAGGTCGTTGGTGAGCTGTTTGGTCTCGTGTGTCTGGGCACGCATTGCCTCGGTGTAGAGCTCGCAACGCGAACGTCCCCGACGCTTGGCGACGTACATGGCGATGTCGGCGTTGCGGAGCAGGCCGAGCGCTGCGTCGTGGCTGCTGAGGCCTTCCATCTGGTTGGCCGCCGTGAGGGCAACGCCCACGCTGACGGTGAGATCGATCTCGACCCCTTGCACCATGATCTTTCCGGTGAGACCCTGACGTACTCGTTCGGCGAGGTCGAGCGCAGTGTGCTCGTCGATGCCTCCCTCGCAGAGCACGACGAACTCGTCGCCGCCGATGCGCGCTACCACGTCGGTCGGTCGGGTCGAGTGGGCGAGTCGACTGGCGACCTGGGCAAGCAACACGTCGCCGGCATCGTGGCCGACGGTGTCGTTGACGTCCTTCAGACGATCGACGTCGACGAACAGGATGGCGACGCTGGAGCGGGTGCCGCGGATTCGGTCGAGTGCGTCAGCGGCGGTGCGCAGCAAGAGCATGCGGTTGGGTAGCCCCGTGAGGGCGTCGTGCGTGGCCTGCCGGGTGAGCTCGGCCTGCAGGTGCTTGGTGGCGGTGACGTCGCGGGTGACGCCACCCCAGTACTCGATGACGCCGTCGACCGACCGCTGCAAGAGCAGATCGATGGCCAGCGTGCGCTCGAAACCATCGGGCCCCCGAAAGCCGACCTCGCCCGACCACGAACACGTCTCGCTCGACTGGATGAGCTCGCGTGGCACCTGATCACGAACGACCTGCAGCAAGGCCCGAACGGCCGGATCACGGATGAGATCGACCGACTCGTCGGCCCCGAACAGCACGCGGGCAGCGGCGTTTGCGTACACGGGTGCGCCGTTACGGTCGAGGATGATGACGGAGTCGCTGCTCGCTCCCACCACCCCGAGTAGCCGAGCGAGCATGAGCCGTTCGTCGACGGCGTTCGTGGTGTCGAGGGCCGATCCGCCATAGCCAGTGAGCCTGCCCGTGGCATCGTGCATCGGCATGGCGTCGATGCGCACCCACACCATGCGACCCTCGGCATGCCACACGCGGAACTCGACGTTGATCGGCTCGCCTGCATCGATGCAACGGCGCCACTGCAATTCGGCGCCTGCACGGTCGCCGGGGTGGGCATTCACCCACGGTGGCGACCCCACTGCCACGCCTGGGCCACCGAGCACGAGCGCGCCAAATGCCGGGTTGGTCGTGGTGACACGTCCAACAGGGTCGGCCTGAAACAGGCCAACTGGCAATGTTGGGAGCGACTCGTTGATGTTCCTCATCCTTACATGTAGGGATCTGTACAGCGCGGGTATCGGCAGGATCTAGGGCCGACTGTAGGTGCCGGTGATCTCGGCGTACGCACTCGTTGACCCGTTGATGGCCACGAGCAGGTCACTTCCCGTTACACCGTCTCCGAGCTCGATCTGCTGGTCGAGGTAATGAACCGTAAAGCGGTAGGTGTGCGTGGTGCCCTTGGGCGGGCACGGACCGGCGTACCCCACTGCGCCGGTGCCGTTGGTGCCTTGGAATGCCCCCACAGGCACTTCGCCCTCGGCGATCGACGAGACGTCGGGAGCGATGCCGGCCATGGTCCAATGGTCGAACAGGGGTGCATCGTCGTCGACCATGCTGATCGCGATTTCGGCGGTTCCTTCTGGTGCTGCACTCCAGCTCAGTGCTGGTGCCGCGTTGGGGCCATCGCATGTGTTGAACACGTCGATGGGCGTGCCATCACGCCATGCGGCGACGATCGTGTGCACGTCGTCGAGGAGGGCGGGCAACGTGCCGCCGAGCGCGGCCGAGTCGATGGCCCCTGGCAGTGTGGCGTCGGGATCGGTGAACTCGGCGGTGGTGGTGGATGGCACGCTCACCGATGCGTTCTGGTCGGGTTGGGGCGCACGCAGGGTGCGTCCGTCGTGGCTGCAACCTGCGGCCGCCACGCCGATGAGTAGGGCGAGGGTGATCAACGGGAGTCGGCGCACGAGACGCGAGCCTAGGCGCGGCGAAGTCCTGACGGACGGCGCCGTCTGGGGCGTGTACGTCAGGACTTCGGCCGCGCTGGCAGACTGTGGCATCGAATCGTCCGCGGAGATCGAGACTGAACGCATGGTGTTGCGTCCGGTGACCACGAGCGACGTCGATGCACTCGTGGCGCTCGACTCCGACCCAGAGGTGATGCGCTACATCAATGGTGGCACGGCCACGTCTCGCGACGAGGTCGCCCTTGGCATCGGGCGATCGACCGACTCGATGTGGGTTGCGCACGAGCGCGACTCGAACGAGTTCGTCGGGTGGTTCTCGCTGCAGCCCTCGGGGCCACGTGAGCGTGAGCTCGGGTATCGGCTGCGGCGTTCGGCGTGGGGCCGCGGGCTGGCAACAGAGGGAGCAATCGCCATAGTGCGCCACGCCTTTCGTGAGCAGCGGGTACGCAGAGTGTGGGCGCAGACGATGACGGTCAACGTTGCCTCACAACGGGTGATGCACAAGGCCGGACTGCGCATGGTGCGCACGTTCTTCGGCGACTGGCCCGAGACCATCGACGGATCGGACCAAGGCGACGTCGAGTACGAACTGACCCTTGGGTCGATGCACAGGTAACCTGCCACCTGTGAACGACG
>JAYTNH010000461.1:0-4254 GCA_043748395.1 Ilumatobacteraceae bacterium
CCCACCCCGGCGCAGCTCGAGCTCGACGTCGGCCTCGTCGGTGACCAGCCGCCACTCGATGACGTCACGAGGCACCTGGCCGTTGAGCGTGATGACCTCGTCGCCCGCACACACGCCGACCCGCTCGGCGGCGGACCCGGGCACAACGCTGACCACCACCGGAACGGACATCGGCGTCAAGGCTATCGTCGCTGGCCACGGGTAACCTTCGGGGATGGACGTCGACCGGGTGCTGCTCGCTGAGCCGCGCGGCTTTTGCGCCGGCGTCGAGATGGCAATCAAGGCCCTGGCCTGGATGGTTCGCAGCTTCGACGAGCCCGTGTACTGCTACCACGAAATCGTGCACAACAAGATCGTGGTGAAGCGATTCGAAGACCTCGGAGTCGTGTTCGTCGACGATATCGACGATGTCCCACTGGGTAGCCCGATCATGTTGTCGGCCCATGGATCAGCGCCCGAAGTAGTCGCGGCGGCACGCGAACGAGGCAGTTACGTGGTCGATTCGGTCTGCCCGCTCGTCACCAAGGTGCACCACGAGGTGAAGGTTCGAGCCGGCAAGGGGTACCGCATCGTGTACGTGGGCCACGAAGGCCACGAGGAGGCCGTGGGCACCATGGCCGTGGCACCCGACTCGATCAGTCGGGTCGAGAGCGTGGCCGAGGTCGCCGATCTGCCCGTGTTCGACCAACCTGTTGCCCTGCTGGCACAAACCACCTTGTCGCATCGTGACTGGGACGATGTCGCCTCGGCCGTACGCGACAAGTACCCCGACACATGGTCACCAGGACGTAGCGACCTGTGCTTCGCAACGACCAACCGTCAATCTGCGCTCATGGCCATGTCGGGCCGTTGTGACGCCATCGTCGTCATCGGGTCATCCAACTCGTCGAACACACGGGCCCTCGAGAAACTGGCGATCGAGGCAGGGTGCCCGCGGGTGTTCCGCGTCAATCAAGCACACGAACTTCCCAACGATCTGCATGGCACTGTGGGTGTCACTGCCGGCGCAAGCGCCCCCGAAGAGTTGGTCGATGAGATCCTCGCGCTGCTGGCACCCGCCAACGGGGTCGAGCTCGTGAAGGTCACCGACGAAGACGAATACTTTCCCCCGCCGCGCAACATTCGCGACCTGCAAGCGGCAGTGGGCGTGGCCGTGGCGGCGCTCACAGGAGCGTCAGCAACGTTGTCGGCCACGCTCGACGACCGCCGGTTCGCCGCCAGCGATGCACTCGACGCGCTGCGTACTTCCTAATCTGGCCTCATGCTCTCCCCCACTGCTGCGACCATCCGACTGTTCATTCATGTCGTTGCCGCCACCATTTGGGTCGGCGGCCAGTTCGCCCTCGCCGGCCTGGTGGGACCACTGCGTCGTGCTGCGCCCGAGACCACCAAGGTCGCCGCCAACGCCTTTGCCCGCGTGGCCTGGCCGGCCTTTGCGGTGTTGGTTGTTACGGGTATCTGGAACTTGGTCGAGATCGACATCACCAACACCTCCAGCGCCTACCAGGCAACGGTCATGGTGAAGATCGCGTTCGCGATGGCTGCCGGAGCGTTCGTGGCGCTGCACTCGTTCGGCCAGACCAAGCTCGCGCTGGCGGTCGGCGGCGCGTTGGGCGCGCTGTGCTCGTTGGTCGCCCTGTTCTTGGGCGTCCTGTTGCACTCGGGCACCACCTGAGCGCCCCGCAGTTCAGTTGCGCGGGACTTGGCTCCAGGGAATCTCGCGATCGACGCGCACGTCGCCGGGTAGGCCCAACACGCGCTCACCGAGAATGTTCTTCATGACCTCGGTGGTGCCGCCCTCGATGGTGTTGGCCCGGCTGCGCAGAAACGCCTTCTGCATCGTCTCGAAGGCCATGGCGGTCTCGGGACGGATCATTTCGTAGCTGCCGTACAACATGCCATCAGCACCCATGAGATCGACCACCTGCGCGTAGATGTCTTTGTTGAGATCGGCGCCGGCCATCTTGCCGATCGAACCCTCTGGGCCCGGATCGCCCATCTTGCGGTTCTGATTGGCGCGGATGTTGGTGAGGCGAATCACCTCGGCGCGAATCCACAGCTTCATCACGTTGTCGAGCGTTGCGGCGTCCTTGCGGTCGCCCGGGAGTTGTTTCCACGTGCTGACGAGCCCGGCGATGGTGCCAGAGCCTCGTGCCGGCATGGTGCCGCCGATCGAAACCCGCTCGTTCATAAGGGTAGTGAGCGAGACGCGCCAGCCGTCACCTGGGCTACCCAGCATCTCGGCGGCCGGGATGCGTGTGTCGGTGAAGTAGACCTCGTTGAATTCGGCTTCGCCGGTCATCTGACGCAGCGGGCGTACCTCGACAGTGGGCGCATGCATATCGACGACGAACGCTGTGAGACCAGCGTGCTTCACGGCTTCGGGGTCGGTGCGAACCACCAGCAGCCCCCACCGCGACAGGTGCGCCAGCGTGGTCCACACCTTCTGACCGTTGACGATCCATTCGTCGCCGTCCCTGACGCCCTTGGACGACAGACCGGCGAAGTCGGAGCCCGAACCAGGCTCGCTGAACAACTGGCACCACACCTCCTCACCGGTGAACAGCGGACGCAGGTAGCGCTGCTTCTGCGCGTCGCTACCCCAGACCGCAACAGTGGGACCGCACATGCCATGACCGATGGGGTTGCGGTACATCGGGTTGGGCGCGCCCTCGGCGTAGATGCGCTCGTTGACGAGCTTTTGCATCTTCGGATTGAGGCCAAGCCCACCGTGGCCTTCGGGGAAGTGAACCCATGCGAGACCCTTGTCGAACTGTGCACCAAGAAACGTGACCACGTCGGTCTTCTTGGGCGGGAACTCGGCGAGGAGCGAGTCGACGAGGTCGCTCACTTGTTGCTCGTCAGCCGTCATTGCCGTCTCGATCACAGTCATGCCTGGTTCAACCCCTTGATTCGCGGACTCCTCCACGATACTTGCCCTGTGCAACTTGCGGCGAACTCGCAGCTCGATCAGTCGTCGAGATTCAGTTCCAATGCCGCAGCCAACGGGCGTGCAACGCGTACTCATGTTCAAGTTCGTGGAATGCCCCGCGCAGGCGAGCCACGGTGGCAAGAGCCCGTTCGTCGCTGCGATGCACGAACGTGTTCATCAGGTTGTTCAGCATGCGCAACACGATCAGTCGTTGTGGCGTAGCGGTGAGCATCTCGGCAGAGAGCGGTACCGGCGAGTCGGCAATGCGCTGCCAGGCGTTTGACAGCCCCGACTCGTCGTACTGCACTCCCCCGTTGAACGGGTCGGCAAAGTGCCTGCTGTGATGGTCACCAACCACGAAGTGTCCGGGCAAGCCGATGCCGACCACGGTGACGCCCAGCCGGCGACCCACCTCGATGGCCACCACGCTGAGGGTGATGGGAATGCCCAGTCCGCGTCCGAGTACCTCGTGCAGGTACGAGTTCCGGGGATCGGCGTACTCGCGACCATTGCCCTGCAACATGCCGGTACCGAACAACGTGCCGATGATCGAGTCGAATGAGGGCGCGCAGCGTGCGGCGAGACCGTCGAGATCGGCGAGCACAGCATCGGTGTCGACCGTTGGATCGAACGATGCACCGATCAGGGCGGCCGCCAGATCGAGCGAAAACTCATCATGCGGACCATTGATCAGTTCACCGAACCGAACTGCTGGATCCATACACAGACGGTACCGTCGGCTACGTTCGAACCTCATGTATCCCGGTGCGTTCGTTGACTCCCAACCCGACAAGCTTGCCCTCATCGTGGCGGGCTCTGGGTTCACCCAGACCTTCGCCCAGCTCGATGCCGGCGCCAACCGCGTCAGCCGCCTGCTTCGGGCTGCGGGCCTCCAGCCGGGCGATCACGTCGCCGTGTGCATGGAGAACCACGACCGCTACTTCGAGGTGATCTGGGGTTGCCACTATGCCGGGTTGGTGTATACGGCGTGCTCGAGTCGCCTCACGAGCGCCGAGCTGACGTACATCCTCAACGACTGCCAGGCCCGTGTGTTCATCACCTCGAAGTACAAGGCCGATCAGGCCGCCGAGGTCGTCGCCGAGACTCCAGGCATCGAACTGCGGCTCATGCTCGATGGCACCATCGCCGGTTACGAGAGCTACGAGTCGGCCGTGGCCGCCCAATCAGCCGCCCCACTCGACGAGGAGCGCATCGCCGGCGTCGACATGCTCTACAGCTCAGGAACCACCGGCAAGCCCAAGGGTGTCGCCCGACCGTTCGCGCACGTGCCGCTCGAGTTGGCTGCGGGCGGCGTGACGCCA
>JAYTNH010000462.1:0-3484 GCA_043748395.1 Ilumatobacteraceae bacterium
TGGATGGCAGATCATCGAGGCTGCACGGGCGTTGGGGCTCACGGCCGCGCTCACCCTTCATGCAACGCTGAGCGTGCGCGTCTTCTTGCGTGATGGCGAGGTCTACCTCGCTGAGCGATGCGATGCCGCGCCTTTGAGCATGCGGCTGCAAACCCTCGGCGTCCTCTCACGCGACCAGGCCCAGCGCGGGGTGATGCTCGTCAACGGCACCGAACACCTCGGACGACTGTTCGAACGCGACACTACGATCGATCGTGATGCCGTGGAACTGTGCATCGAGGTGATGACCGACGAGGCGCTGACGTCGATCGCCAGTGTCATGGTCGCGTCGCATGAGGTAGCCGTGTACCAGCGACACCCCAGCGGCATCGACCGCTGGGCGATGGTCGGCGCCCACGACGCACGGACGACCGCATCCCCGACCGTCACACCGGCGACCGCGACACCGGCGACCGCGACACCGACGACGACACCATCGACCGCGACACCACCGGCTGCGACACCGCCGACGGCTGCGGCAACACCACCGGTAACGGCCTCGCCAATGCAACCAGCTCTCCCAATGCAACCAATGCAACCGACGGCGGCTCGCCCGGCCAGCCTCCTCGGCGCTTCGCTGACTAACTTCCGCGTCTACCCGTCGATCGATTCGCCCGCGCCGATTCAGGGCGCTGACGACTCGCTCTCGATCGCCATCGCCGACGAGGTTGCCGAAGCGGTGCGCCGCGCACTGGCGGCGATCGACGCTGCCGCGCTGCCCCCGATGACGTTGAACCCGGCCGACTGCGAACTGCCGCTGTACTCAACGTCGACGTGAGCCGAAGAAGTCGCGAAGCAGCTGGCCAGCCTCGAGAGCGCACACGCCAGCGGTGACCGGAGGCCGATGGTTCAGCCTTGCATCGCCGCAGATCTCGTAGAGGCTCTGGACGCCGCCCGCCTTGGGATCGATCGCACCAAAGACGACTCGGCCGATTCGTGCGTTGACCAGGGCACCAGCGCACATGACGCACGGTTCAAGCGTGACGTACATCGTGCAGTCGAGCAGGCGCCAATGGCCCACCACGGCGGCCGCGTCGCGCAGCGCGAGCACTTCGGCGTGCGCTGTCGGGTCGCCTGTGAGCTCGCGCTCGTTGTGACGGGCAGCGATCACCGCACCGTCACGCACCACAACTGCGCCGATCGGCACATCGTGGTGAGCCTCGGCGGCTCGCGCTTCGGCGAGCGCGACGTGCATCGCCTCGACATCGGAGAGCTGGTGTGACACGGCGGAGGGGGTGGGATTCGAACCCACGGAGGCTTGCACCTCACACGCTTTCCAAGCGTGCCGATTCGGCCGCTCTCGCACCCCTCCTGGGGAATCGACAGGGTATCGGGCAACTCAGGCCGGGTACACTGTCGACATCGCACCCGCTGGGTGAGGTGACGGTCGGGCCCTATGCGACGAGCGCCCGCGAATCAGGTCAGGACCGGAAGGTAGCAGCCTTCACCGGTACCGCTTGTGTGCCGTAGGCCACCTGGCCGTCACCTCACTCAGCGGGTGTCTCGCGCCGGAGCACCACTGAGTCGGAGCGCGCCCGAAGTCACCGTGACGGCGCGAGCCGTTCGGCGCGATCGGCCAGCCCAGGGGCCTCGATGCGCTCGGCCATCGCCCGAAAGCCAGGGGTCGGACCCATCCAGCGCCATTGGTCGACCGTGCCGACCGGCACATCGAGCGCGAGCGTGGCGATACGCCGAAAGAGCATCGCCAAGCCGCGTTGTTCGGACAAGGTGGCGGCCAGCTTCGCGGCACCTCGAAGGCCTGGGAGATTCCAGTCGGCGACGGCGTCGGGGATGTTCTCGATCGATCCGAAATGAGCGAGCACCGCCGACGCACTCTTCGCGCCCCAACCGGGCAGGCCCGGGAACCCGTCGGCCGCATCACCGACCAAACCGAGGTAATCGGCGATCGCCACCGGTGGTACGCCGAACTTGGCGATAATGCCGGCTTCGTCGATCAGCTCGCCTTTGCGACGGTCGAACTGCACCACGCGGTCGCCACGAACGCACTGGCCGAGATCTTTGTCGGGGGTGACGATGAGCACGCGATCGACCCGAGGGTCGGCATCGGCCACCAACGCGGCCGAACCCAACGCATCGTCGGCCTCGAACTCGACCATCGCCCAGGTGGTGAAACCGGCACTGACCAGTGCTTCTTCCATGACCGGAATCTGGTCGAGGAGCACGGGGTCCATGCCGGAGCCGTCCTTGTAGCCGGGCCACAGATCGTTGCGAAAGCTCTCGATGATGTGATCGCTGGCGACACCAATGTGCGTGGCACCATCGGCAATCAACTGCAAGGTGGACGCCACCACACCAGCCGCCCCTGCCCACCGGGATGTCTCGGCATGATGCGCTGCCATTCCGAAATGCTGACGAAACAGCTCGTACGTACCGTCGATGAGGTGAACCTGCACAACCTCACCGTAGCCGTCGAACTTCTCTCAAGATTGAGGCAAGTTCCGCCGATACCTCTACGTGATGACAGAGCAGCAGCGCTTAGGAGGCGTCGAGGATCGATCGGCCGCGCCAGCGGTCTCACCCGCACCGACAATTCCCGCCGGCCCGACCCTGACGGCGAATGAGACGCTTGCTGGGTCAATTGCGGCAGCGGTCGAACGTCAACTCACGCACTACGTGTCGGCAATGGTGCAACAAGTGGAGGCCGCCCGGCGTGAGGGCGAGGCCACGCGCACCCTGCTCCGCGCCGAGTTCGCACAGCAGGCCGAAGATCTCGCGAGTCGTATCGACAGCCAGCGCAACGCGACCGAGGCGTATCAGCGAGCACTACAGAATGCTCTTGAGGAGCGACTCGCCGAATTCGCAAACCACCAGCATGTGCGCCTCAACGAGCTCGACGCGCGGTTCGCAGGAGTCGTTCCCGCCGGCGACATCGCGGTGCAGGTGGCGAACGTGACACAAGGCTTGCGCGACTACGTCGAGAACCAGACGTCTGCGTTCGAAGTACGCCTGAACGACCTGCACCGAAACGCCAATCGCTTCGATGAGCAAGCAAACGCGCTGGTGCATCACGTGAACGAGACCACCCAGGCGCTCGCCGCGCGCATCGACGCCGGCGACCAAAAGGTGATGCAAGAAATCGACCACCGGATGGGGGGCCTCGGCGGTTTCGCCGACACCCTGCGCACCGAGTTGGAGGCGCAGCTCGTCGAGCATCGAGGCATGCTCACCCAGCGCGTCGACTCGGCCGACATGAAGTTCACCGATCGGATGCTTGCCCTCGAGACCCGGGTCAACGACACGCATGGCACCAAGATCGCAACGCTCGAAGCCACCATTGGCCGGGTCGGTTCCGGCTTCGACGAGGCGCTGACCACGCTGTCGCAGCGTTCCGCCGAGCTGCAGAGTCAGCTCATCGGGGTCGAATCTCGCCTCGACGAGCTCACTGCGCGCGTCGCCAACGTCGACATCGATGCACTCGACGAGA
>JAYTNH010000463.1:0-1538 GCA_043748395.1 Ilumatobacteraceae bacterium
CAACGACTCTGGAACCCGCTTTTCAACGAGTCCCCCATGGTGGAGCTGGGGGGAATCGAACCCCCGTCCATCAGGCACTGAGCGCCCGTGCTACGACCATTCCCGACCTACTCCCTAACGCAGGGAGACCGGCGGGTCGGCTGGCCCTCGGTTACCCGGTGGCCCACGTGCTGTCTTTCCGGCAAGTCATCGGTCTTTCCCGACGCCATCGGTCTTTCCCAATGTCATCCCCCGCTTCTGTTGCCGGGCTGCGGTGGATCGGCCCCGTGCGCCATTTCTGGTCACGATGACTCTTCACTCACCTAACGAATCAGGCGGCGAGAGTGAATTGCGTGTTGGCAATTCTATTGGTTGCCCCGTTTAGCGAGTCTGAGCCAACTCGGGTCGCACGCTCGGCCAGAGAAACTGATGTCGAAACCTGTCAGCCCCGTGGTTGAGCACGTGTATGTGTAGAAGTTCAGGCTACAGCAGCGGAACCTTGCTCACGCCGTCGCCTCGGCTGATTCGGCCGGGAACCACCACCTTGGTGTTGATGCCGCGCAGGTTGAGTTCGCGGCCAACCGGCGCGTTGACCCACCGGTGGGCATCGAGGCCGAAGCGTTGGGTGAACTTGGCGCACCCGGTGTGCGGCTGGTCGGTGACCTCGATGACCGCCTCGCCGATGCCGAGCCGTGTGCCGGGCGGCAAGTTGGCGGCGCTGAGGTCGAGGTCGACGAACAGCTGATCCCCGGCGAGCGCGCCGGTGTCGTTGCCGTTGGCAACCGCGTTGACAGCTCGCCAGTTCATCAGCGCAATCTGCATGTCAGGGTGCGGCTGAGCGTCGGGCATGCGCGAACTTGCGCGCTGGTTCCACGTGTCGCCAACGAGGCCCACGGCCGTGTCGAGCTCACCGGTGTCGAGCACCTCGCGCTCGCCCAGTGCCGGCCGGCGAACGATCATCTGCAGCGTGCCGCCATCGGTAGGCGAGCGACGAACGTCGGCAAGCGCGGCTTCGAGTTGCTCAGGTGTGGCGTGGGGCATGCCCATATCCTTACCGTTCACGTCGTCGGTGGGCGCAGAATTGGCACCATGGTGGAGTTGTCGCGCCTACCGAGCGACTAGGGGGAGGGGCGCAGGCGCACGCTCAGGCAGGTGACACAGCCTTCGAGCTTGATGAACTCGCTGATGTCGACGATCACCGGGTCGTAGCCGAGGTCGGTGAACAACTCTGCGCTGCGTGGGCAGTCGGCGCTCATCAGCAGCCGGTTGCCTCCGAGCAGCACGACGTGCGCGCCTGATTCTTCGGGCACGGGTAGGAATCGCGGGAACATCGACGGGTGATCGACCAGCGGCTCGTAGCCGATCACCGTGCCATCGGGGAGCGCGGTGACCGCCGACTTGAGATGCAGCACCTTGGTAGTCGGCACCGCCACCACGTTTGCGCCCAGCGGGCCGAGGATGGCTCGGAGCTGGCGGATACCTTCCGCGTTCGTGCGTCCGCCACGTGCCACGTACACCGTGTCGCCCACCTTCAGCACGTCACCGCCATCGAGTGTGCC
>JAYTNH010000464.1:0-1571 GCA_043748395.1 Ilumatobacteraceae bacterium
TACATGACGTACATCGAGGATCACCTCGACGACGATCTGGCCCAGGTGCCCGATCGCATCCTGGCCATCTTGCGTTCGCTCGACGGACTGATGCAGGGCTTCCAGGTCAGCCAATTGGTGCATTGCCTGCAGACCGCCACCCGCGCCGAGCGCGGCGGCGCCGATCTCGACATGGTGGTGGCATCGCTGTGCCACGACATCGGCAAGTCGATCAGCAACTCCAACCATCCGGCAATTGCCGCCGAGATGATTCGCCCGTGGGTGAGCGACGAGGCGTACTGGGTGGTGAAGGTGCACCAGGACTTCCAGGGTCTGCACTACTACGGCCGCATGGGCCTCGACCCGATGATGCGCGTGAAGCACCAGGACCACCCCGCGTACGCACTCGCGGCGCGCTTCGCCGACGAGTGGGACGAGACCGCATTCGACCCCGAGTACGACACGCTGCCGCTGGAACACTTCGAGCCGATGGTGCGCGAGGTGTTCGGCCGGCCACCGCGACGCGGATGACGGACGCGAATGAAGCAGCGGCCGAGCGTCGGTCGCTACGACGCGCTGCCGGATTGGTATGTGCCCTTGTCGCGCCACAGGCAGATCTCTGCCCCCCACGGGTCGCGGAAGGCCGCGTAGCGCGCGCCGAATTCGGGCCACTCGCGTTCGAGCCACAGCAATGTGGCACCCTTCGCGATTGCCGCGTCGAGGAACGCCGGAGGATCGTCCACCATTACGTACACACGCGGCACCGCACCGCTCATGTCGCTATCGCTGCGGTGGATGCCCAGGTTGGGCTTCACGCCGGGCAGCACCTCGTGGAACTCGCCAGCTGGCCTGCGATTGAACGTCCAGCCGAACAGCTCTTGGTAAAAGTTCGACATCGCCTCTGGGTCAGTGCACGGGAAGTCGATGAAGATGACGGGGTTCACGCGGTCGGCCATCTCCACAATGTATGCGTGTGTTCGGAACGGGGGAGGATGTGAAGCAGATCATCGTGCACGGTGACGTCGTGACCATGAACCCTGGGCGCGAGGTGCTCATCGGTGGGGCGGTGGTCTTCGACGAAGGGGGCATCATTGCCGCTGGTTCGTCGTCGGTCTTGCTCGCCGAGCACCCTCATGCAATGGTGCACGATGCCCGCGGTTGCGTGGTGACGCCGGGCATGGTGAACGCCCACCAGCACCAGACCGGCGACCCGCTGGTACGAAGCTGCATCCCCGACCTGCTCGCCCCCGGCGCCTCGATCTTCGAGTGGTCGGTGCCGTTGCACGGAGCGCACACCGAGCACGACGACGAGGTGTCCGCCACGTTGTGTGCCATCGAGTCGCTACAGAACGGTGTTACCACCGTGATCGAGGCCGGCACCGTCGCGCACCCACATCGCGTCGCCGCGGCGATGCAGGCGGTCGGTGTGCGCGGCACGATCGGAACATGGGGATGGGACATCGAGGAGGGCCCGTTCGCGGCGCCCACTGACGAGGTGCTCGAGCGCCAGCGCCAGGTGGTCGAGGCCTACCCGCGCGGAGGCTTGGTAGAGGGTTGGGTCACGCTGGTGGGCCACGATCTCGCGTCCGACG
>JAYTNH010000465.1:0-1724 GCA_043748395.1 Ilumatobacteraceae bacterium
CGCATCGTCGCGGCGCGGACGTTGCCGAACTGCGGCAGCGGGGAGACCAACTCGAAGAGCTGCCCGAACAACGGTCGGGTGACGTAGCTGTTGCAGCAGACCGCGACCATCCGCTTCAAGACTTCATCGGACATGGCCTCGCGGAACGACTTCAACTCCACCGCCACATGCACGGTCGGCAGCGTCGCCGACAGCGCACCCGTCTGCAACTCGGTGGTGACCACTTCGTGATCGTAGCTGCCACCCGCTCCCTTATGCACCAGCGCGGGTGTCGGGCCAAGGGCTGACGTTGCTGCGCCAATGTCGTTCGTCCAGCCCAGCGACTGCCACTGAATCGTCATCGTGGCCAGCACCCGCACCGACACCTTGTGTTCACACGCCCACTGGATCGCGGCGAGGTTGGCGACCAGTGCTTGCGAGAGTTCTTCGCCGCTGCTGTGGTTGCAGAACAGCGAGTCACACGCGGGGCACCCCCCGATCGGCAGCAGGACCGTCACGGCTGGCGGCTTGTCTGCGGCACGGGTTGGCGACGGCCCGATGAACAGCTTGTCCATTGACCCGTTGACGATGCGCCCGACACGCAGCGAGCCACGGCCTGAGTCGTTCACGGTGCGCGCCGTCTGCCGTGTGCGAGTGCGGGGCATAACATGCCCCAGCGCATGCACCGTGTCCTGCACCAGCTTGACCACACGGGCATCGGGCGTCGCGATGTGGTCGGCCATGCGATTCATTGCGTACCCTGCGGCCTCGTCGTCACACGGCCACTCTTCCTTGGACACGCGCCACTGCTGCGACGCCCACACCCCTGCGCCAGCGTATCGGGTGCCAGCGCCGATGCCGTTCTGGATACGGCCTCTCGGGGAGGTGGAGTCCCCCGCCTTGTCGAGCGCAAGGTCCAGCCCTGTTTCCGTGGGAAACGCCAGCTTGGCCATCGACCGCAGCAGGTACTTGTCGCCCCCCGCGTAGTCGAGACCTGTCAGGCTGATGCCGTCGTCGTTGAAGATCGGCGACGGTGAACCGGACACCTTCACTGTGTCGGCGTACTGCATCATCCGCGTGAACGGCAGCAGGGATATCTGCGGCAGCACCCCGAACACCAGCGGCTGCGCCAGTTCGTCCCGCGCCATCGTCACGCGGATCGGCATGGGCATGGATGCCGTCGTGCTGGCCACGTCCTGCACCGACACGGCGACACGCGCCAGCGCGCCGCGCTTCGGCACCGACTGCGACGTGCGCGACCGACCAGAGACCGTCGACTGGTACGCGCCGGTCGGCGCAATCGGCGTGGCCACCATGCGACCAGCCAGCACACTCCCATGATCGCCAACGGCGAGCGCCATCACGCGGTCGGCGTCGTCGTCAGACGCCTTCTGCCAGATGCCGTCCTTGTCCACGGTCGACCGCACCAGCATGTGAATCAGGTTGGCATCGAACCGCCAGCCCTTTTCGACCGCGCCCAGCATGTTCGCGATCGTGATAAGCGGCAGCCCACCCGCCGATCGCATGCGGTTGACGGCCAGCAACGTGCGCTGGTTCATGCCATAGCGGCTCATCGGCATGTACTGCTCGGCTGTCGCCAGCCGGAAGAACTCCTGCGCCGCCAGTGCAGGGGTGGTGGGGAGTGGCGTGGTGAGCGTCGGGGCAGGAGCCAGTTGCTCCAGCAGGGCCGCCGCAGTCAGCGGCGGGGTTGATGCGAGTGTCATGGTCGCCTCAGTCAGAGGATG
>JAYTNH010000466.1:0-3420 GCA_043748395.1 Ilumatobacteraceae bacterium
GTTGGACGCGCAGTGGTGCCGATGGTGATCGGCGGGCGCGGTGGGGGACTATCGATCACCACAGGTTCCACAGAGTTGCTGATCGAGGTCGAGTTCTTAGCTGCGCCGCGCCCCGACTATTCGGCGCTTCGCCTCGGTCTCGGACTGTCGGCGGCTGGAGCCTTGCTGCTCGCGGCGTGGTGGATCATCGCCACTGTCGACTGGCGCCCGCCATCGGAAGCGGCGACCCCCGAGTTCGACCTGGTCGACGAACACCAAAGTTTGTAGAGGTGTGTGTCACCCGCGACTGCGGAGTGTTCGTCTGTCTGCATGAGGAGGCCCACATGTCAATCGCAACCGGATCCAGAGTCTGCAGGTGCGCCGTTGTCGGCATGCTCGTTGCTGCGGGGTGCTCGACAGATGGCTCGTTCCAAGATGCGGCGAGCCAGCCAGGGACGGAGCGACGCAGCGTCATCCTCGACTACAGCCCCACGCTTTCAGATGCAGGCGCGCTGCTGTACTTGGCCTCCAACCCATCGGTCGAACTGCTCGCCGTGACCTTGCCGGGCACCGGCGAAACGGATTGTGAACTCGGCACCCGCCAGACCCGAGCACTGCTCGTGGCAGCGGGCAATTCCGACGTTCCGGTGGGATGTGGTCGCAACGAGCCGCTCGCCGGGGCACGTGATTGGCCCGTGGAGTGGAGGAACTCGCTCAAGGGCGCCGGCCTGCCCGATGTCGAGACCGAGGCGGTCCGCGACGCGGAACAGCTGCTCGTCGAGGTCATCGGGTCTGCCCCGGTGCCCGTCACGATCGTGACGGTCGGGCCACTCACCAACATTGGGGCAGTGCTGGCGGACCATGCCGACCTGGTGGACCAGATCGAGCGGGTGGTGATCATGGGAGGCGCGTTCGACGTGGCCGGCAACGTGGAGGATGCGCCCACCGCCGAATGGAACCTTTACATCGACCCGCTGGCCACGCGTCTGGTAATGGCGTCGGGTGTTCGCGTGCTGTTCGTACCGCTCGACGCCACCAACAAGGTGCCCTGGACCGAGCGCTTCTCGAGCCGACTGGCATCGCTGAGCGCGGAACCCGCGCACACGATGGGGGAGTTGGCAAAGGGGCAAGGTTCGCTCGACGGATTCTTCATGTGGGACGAACTCGCGGCGATGGCGGCGGTGCGACCCGAGTTGGTCACCGTTTCGCCGCGGTCGGTGATGATCGACGACGATGGTGCGACAGTGACCGACTCGGCGGGCGTGGAGGTCGACGTGGCCACTGACGCCGACGATGTCGCTGCGCTGGATGAGTTCCTTCGAGTCTTGAACCGCGGCGACTTGCCCGTGATCGCACCGCTCAGCGCGGCTGAGCTCGACTACATGGTCGCGTTGGGCGGCATCGACTCACAACTCGGTAGGTCCCTCGGCAGCGTGTTCGCACTGGTGGGTACGTCGGCCAGCCCCGACAAGGCGACGCTGCGTCTGTTCCTGTCGGGTTTCGTCGCTGCCCTCGGCGACTATGCCGGCTCGGTGAGTGCGCTCACTCCTCCTGCGGCATTGCAGAACGAGCAGGTCGAGTTGGTCGATGGCATCACCGAGTTCGTCGGGCTCGAGGACGAGATGCTGGCCGCCATCGACGCCTACGAAGGTGACGATGTGGTCGCCCTGATCGATGGGTTCCTGAATCGGGGCTCCATCCGCCAACGGGTGGGCGCAGCATGCCAGAACATCGTCGAGTACTCGTTCCTCCGGGGTGGTCCTCGGCCGTGCACGTTCGAAGCCGACTGATCGATCGCAGGTACTCAGAGCGATGCGTAGACGGCATCGATGAGGGCGCGGTTACGGGTGCTCTGCCACCGCGGGATGACGTGGTTCATCACATACCCGAACGACACCCGCGCCGTTGGGTCGCCAAACCCGACGGCCCCGCCCGTGCCGAAGTGACCAAAGCCGTCGGGGTTCGGTCCGAACGAACGACGCGGTGTGGTCGGCACGAATCCGAGGCCGAACGTGACGTCTTCGCCCAGCACCGGGCAGGGGCCGTCCGATTGCGGTGCGGTGGCTTCGCCAAGCAGGCTGGCGGAAAGCAAGCGGCGAGGTTCGAGCAGGGCCGAGTAGAGCCGGGCGAGCCCGCCTGCGGTGCCGTGGCCGTTGGTCGACGGCACCTGCGCGGCGCGCCATTGGGCGGTGTTGACCACGTCGCGTGACGAGTAGCCGGGCGGGTTGAAGTAGCCGAGTGCGAGCATCAGCGGTTCGCCACTCAACACATCGAAGTCGATCTCACCCCATTCGCCGGGCGGCGCCCAGATGACATCGGCGCAGCGCGCATGCTCGCTGGGGGGAAGCCCCCACCACAGGTCGGCGCCGAGTGGCTCGGCAACGGCTCGCAGCCGCGTGCCGGGCATGTCGCCCGAGGTGCGCCTGACGATTTCACCCACCAGATGACCAAAGGTGTTGGTGTGGTAGATGTGCCGCGAACCCGGCTCGACCCAGGCCTCTGTCGCCGCAAGCGCGCCAGTCATCCGCTGCCAGGTCCACAGGTCGTTGTTGGTGAGGCGTTCGCGGATGGCCGGCACCCCGGCGCGGTGGCACAGTGCATGGCGGATGGTGGCGAATTCCTTCCCGCCAACGGCGAACTCGGGCCACACCGAAGCAATGGTGTCGTCGAGTCCGATTACTCCCGTGTCGACCTGCTGCAACGCGAGCAGCGCGATGATCGCCTTGCCTGCTGAGTAGAAGTTGACCAGCGTGTCGGGCTGCCACGTGCGTGAGCGCCCTTCGTTTGCCCAGCCGCCCACCAGATCGACGACCACATGGCCGTCGATCATCACGCAGACTCCGGCCCCGACCTCGCCGCGCTCGGCGAAGTTGTCGGCGAATGCATCGCGCACGGCACTGAACGCTGGGTCGACTCGGCCGACGATGGGTGCGTCCACCCCGTCAGTCAAACAGACGAGGACAGCCAGCGGGTGATCGATGCACCGGGGGTACCGTTCGTCCATGCGTCCGCTTGCCCTTGTCGTCTCCGTGCTCGTTGTCGTCTCGTGTTCGGGGGGGTGGAGGCGGCGCGCTGAGCCAGGCCACGAACCCACCCGCACCGGGGGCCACGACGCCGGGAGCCACAACACCGCAGGCGGGTACCTCGGCCGCCACCCCCGCCGCCACTTCCGCCGGGTCAGTCGACTGCGCGTTCCTCCAGTCCGACGACGCGGCCAGGTCGTTGCTGCAGATCCATCGGTTGCTCCAGGCGCTCGCAGCGGCATGCCCCTAGCCGTCACCGGTACCCGAGCCCCGCTGCGTTTGCCGACTTTTCCACAACCAGTGTGGTTGAGTTACCAAACGCGGCTGGGTGGCGGGCGGCTGGGTGGCGGGCGCTCGTGATCGACCTGCCGGTGGCCGATCCGTGGTTCGTGCGGGCGCGGGTGGGCGATGGCATCAC
>JAYTNH010000467.1:0-3349 GCA_043748395.1 Ilumatobacteraceae bacterium
GCGTCGAGCATGGTGCGATCGGCAGTGAGCTCGAACACCCCGGTGAGCGCCTGCGTGAGCTCACGGAACTGGGGGCGGTCTTCGGGCGGCACCCCGAGCAGCGTGCCGATGACGCTGATCGGCAGCTTGAACGCGAACTCGTCCATGAGGTCGCCGACGTCACTCTGCATCATGTTGTCGAGCAACTCGTCGACCATGTACTCCACCCTCGGGCGCAACGCTTCGACGATGCGTGGGGTGAACTCGCGCACCACGAGTCGCCGCAGACGAGCATGCTCGGGGCCGTCGAGGTTGAGCAGCACGTGGCTCGCCCACAGCAGGCTCGCCCGTTCGCGCCACGTGGGTGCACGCTGATCGAGTCGTTCGACGATGTGCTTCTCGAGCCGGGGATCACGCAGCGCGGCGCGACAGTCTTCGTGGCGGGTGAGCAGCCACGTCTGCAGCTTCTGGCTGCGAAACACCGGCGCCAGCTCACGCAGCCGGTGGTAGCTCGGGTACGGGTTGGCCCGGCCCTCTGGCGTGAAGAACAACGCCTCGACCACGGCTTCCGCCTCGTCGAGTCGGTCCTGGTCAACGGCGTTCGCCACGTGCATCCCCTTGGTCAGCTCGCGCCCCAGGGCGAGATGGCGACAAAGCTACCGGAGCCGCCGACTCGGCCCAAACGAACGCCGAGGCCGGCCCGAGATGCGTCGGACACGCCGCTACGTCGATCCACAAGGATGTGAGCGACGACTTGCGCGTCTATGGTTAGCCATCGCGGGCGACGATGGCCGGGTCGAGCTCGTCAACCTCGGCGGGCGGTCCGCAGCGAGGCCGACGTTGATTCTCGTCCGCGACCACGACGAGATGCTGTTCGGCGCCGCGGCCGAGATCCGAGCCGACGGCGGAGCCACCGTGATCGACGCGCACTCGTGACCACAGCCCAGATCTGGACGTTCTAACGGGTCGACGGCCGCCCTCAGCTGTCGATGCGGTAGCTCACCAACACTTCGCCGCTGACCTCGCCGTCGGAGTACGGCAGCGTGAAGGTGCCGGCGGCCAGCAGGTCGGCCCACGGGATGGACGCCTCGATGTCGATGAGGTTGTGGGCAATGTCGCCATCGCACGTCGAACCGGCCGCCGTTGTGGTGCCCCATCGCGTGAGCGCGAACGTGACCGACACGTCGAGCGTGTCGCCGCGCCCGCTGATCGAGGTGAGCGCCGAACCGAAGCGCATCGGCTCGCAACTGCGACCGAGCACCGTGGAGGACCTCACTACTGCGTTCTCTGCCCTGAGGCGATCGTCGAACACCCACACGGCCGAGTGCGGCGGCGCCACCATGCTCACCGTCATGTCGAGCACCACCCGCAACGGGTTCACGTCGACCAGATCGGTTGCGCCGAAGATCGCCCGAAGCAGGTTCCCATCGCTGTCGCCGACTTCGTATCCGATGACGTACGTCAAACCGGGGCATACACCGGTGAACGTGCCGGTGAACGAATCGGTCGGCGTGCTGATGGCGAGCGGCGCAATCGGCGCGCAATGATCGTCGGTCACGCCCAGGTTGTGCGACAGGCAGGTGCGAAACCAGGTCAGGCCGCGTTGACGAGATGCCTCGCGGCGGCGCCCATGAGCTGCAGGAAGTTGTCACTGTAGAACGCCTGGCGCACCTGCTCGGAGGCATCGCCCAGACTGCGCTCGAACCGTTCGATCGGCCGCCGTCCACCTTCCACGTGGGGGTAGTCGCTGTTGAACATGGCGACCTCGTCACCGGCCTGCTCGATGATCCAGCCAACATCTTCGGTGGGATACGGCGTGAACTTCATCGAGCGGCGCACGTACTCGCTGGGCCGCAGCTCCAACGACCGTACGCGGTCCTCGTGCTTGACGAAGGCCTCGAACGCGCTCTCCATCTGCCGCATCCAGCTGGGCACCCAAATGGCACCCTGCTCGATCACTCCGATGCGCAAGAGCGGGAAGCGGTCGAAGACTCCGTCGAACAGCATCGTGGCCAACGTCTGCATAGGAGGATGCGGAATGGCCATGTAGTCGACGGATCGGAAGTTCTCTTCGCCGCCGTGGAAGTCGGGCGGGATGGGCAGCCCGTTGAGGAAGTAGGCCGGGTCGATGAGGTCGCCGGTGCCCCCAACGTGGAACACCACTGGAATGTCGGCGTCCTGTGCTGTGGCCCACACCGGGTCGAGCGACCGATGCGACGGCGAGTGACCTGGCGGGCAGCCGCTGGCCACCAACAACGCGGCCGCGCCCATCTCGACCGCCTCGACTGCCATTGCCCTGGCCCGGTCGAAGTCGACCAGCGGCACGTAGCACGTGGGCAGCAGGCGTGGATCGTGCGCGCAGAACTCGACCATGCCACGGTTGTGCGCACGCGCCGCGCCATATGCCAGGTGCATGTCGCGCTGGTGTTCCCAGTTGCGCAAGCGCCGGTTGTGGAACGTGTTGAACACCAGTTGGCTGCTGAAACCCAGCAAGTCGAGCGCCCGCGACCGATCGGCGGCAACGAACGATCCGGTTGCCGCGAAGTTCTTGCGGGCCATGATCTCGGCGGCCTCGACGGCCTGGTACTCGGCCGATGCGTGACGGTCGGCGAGACGCTGGAACGTTGCGCGCAGGTCGGTGAGCTGCTCGTCGACTTCGCCGGTCTGCTTCAGCTCGCTGCCGCCGCCGAAATCGAGCGGGGCGATGCGGTCGCGCACGTCGGGGTCGGCGAAGTCACGCAGCCACGTAGGCGGCTCCATGATGTGCGCATCGGCGTCGTGCACCACGCGGCCCAGTTGGTTGTACGACATGGCGATCCTCCGTGTGGGTGCAAGTGCCTCGGCGCCCACACGGTACCGTAGCGATCTACGGCGGACGGACGCACGGCCGGTACGGAGACCACGAATGGGACTGTTCAAGAAGAAGGCCTCGGCCGAGAAGGTGACCGAGCTCAAGGCGCTACGCACCGAGCTCGACGATCTGCGCATGCGGCTCGAGGCGGCCGAATGGGCCAAGAACATCACCGACAGCAGGCTCAGCGCGCTCGATGTCACCACCAGCGTGCTGGCCAGCAACATCACGTCGTCCGGTGAGTCGGCACCAGATGTCACGCCTCGACTCACCGAACTCGAAACGATGCTGGCCACCGTGCAGGCCAGGCTCGATGCACCGCCATCGAGCACGCTCACCGTCACGCCACTGGCCGTGTCGCCCGCCATGCCGTCGGGCCACGGTGCCGACGCCGACACCACTGCGCGCCTCGAGGCTCTCGCCCAGCGCATGAACGCCATCGACGAGCTGAACGGTCAGATGGGCCAACTCGCCGAACGAGTGACGGCGAACGACCACACCGCCCGGCAGGCTGCCGAA
>JAYTNH010000468.1:0-3830 GCA_043748395.1 Ilumatobacteraceae bacterium
CCGTCGAGCATGGTCATGCGGCTCATCGAGCAGCCGTGACAACCGCCACCCATGGTGAGGAACGCCGTGCCCTCGGTGTCGTGACCCACGAACGTGACAAAGCCGCCGTGCGCGGCGAGGGCCGGATTGACCTCGGTGGCGATGAGCGCCTCGACCTCGGCGCTGAGCGGGTCGTCGCTCACCAGTCCTTCGACTGCCGGCGCGACTGGCTTGTTGGGGTTGCGGATGACCAGGCCCTGCGGACCGGTGTGGTCGAGCGTGCCGCCGTTGAGCAGCTCGATGTCTTTGCTGGGGATGATCACCTTCAGGGTCTGACCATCGGCGCCGGTATGAGTACGCACCTCGTCGGTGAACGCGGCCTTGGTGACGATGTCGAAGCTGAGGTCGTACCTGAACTCTTGGCCGGGCTCACTGATGATCTCGAGCCGCAAGCCGAGCCGCTCGCTGTCGGGTTCGGTGGCGCGCATCGTGAGCAGTTCGGCGATCGCCTCGGGTGTCACCGTGACGATGGACGCAACGAGATCGGTGCTGACGGATTCGGGGGCAAGAGGACTCACCCGAGGAACGCTATCCCCGCTCGCACCAGTCAAGAACCCCCACCGTTGCACTCGATTCGTTGGCCGGTGACATAGCCCGCACCTTCGCTGCACAGCCACGCCACCACGTTGGCAACATCGAGCGGTTGACACACGCGGCCGAACGGTGAGCCAGCATCGAGCGCACGAAGGTCGGGCATCTCGCGGTTGCCGGTGAACGCGCGAGCGAGCCGCAACCCCATGTCGGTCTCGACGAGACCGGGCGCCACGACGTTCACGTGGATTCCGTTCGCGCGCTCCTCTTTGGCAAGCGTGAACGCGAGCGCCTCCATGGCTGCTTTGCCCATGTTGTAGGGCGCGCCATTCGCGCTCATGCTCGATGTGGCCACCGACGAGATCATCACGATGTCGCCGCGGCCGCGCGAACGCATTGATGGCAACACCAGCCGGGCCATGTGGTGCGGCCCGATCGCATGGGTGGTCACGACGCGGATCATCTCGTCGGGGTCGGTGTCGGCCACCGATCTGCCCCGCGAGGCGACGCCGGCGTTGCATATGAGGATGTCGATCGCACCGAAGTCGGCGACGACGCCAGCAACCATCGCCTCGCACTGCGCAGGGTCGTCGCAGTCGGCGGCATAAGCAGCCGCTGACCCACCGGCCTCGCTGATAGCGGCCACCGTGGCGGCTGCCGCATCGGCATCGCGTCGATAGTTCACCGCCACGGTGGCGCCACGTGCCGCAAGTAGTTCGCTGATGCCCCGGCCGATGCCACGGCCGCCGCCGGTGACCAGCGCCACCCGTCCGTGCAATTGAGCCTGTTCGGCCATGGTCGTCCCCCATCGTTCTGGCGCAGGTTCCACGACGGCACCAACGCTGTGCCAACCTGGCTCCGTGCAGGACGGAAGCCGCAAGGCAATCATCGCCGCGTTCTTCGCGAACCTCGGCATCGCAGTGAGCAAGTTCGTCGGTTTCATCCTCACCGGTTCTGCCGGATTGTTGGCCGAAGCCGGGCACTCGGTGGCCGATACCGGCAACCAGGCGCTGTTGTTGTTCGGCTCGAAGCGCGGCAAACGTCCTGCCGATCGTGCTCACCCGTTCGGGTATGGCCCCGAGCGCTACTTCTGGGCGTTCGTCGTCGCGCTGGTGCTGTTCAGCATGGGCGGCCTGTTCGCGTTGTACGAGGGCATTCACAAGCTCAGCGATCCGCGCGAGGTCGACGGCCCGGCCATCGCCTTCGGCATTCTCATCGTCGCCATCCTCCTCGAGTCGTTCTCGTTACGCACTGCGGTGAAGGAGGCCAACCATGTTCGCGACCGGTCGAAGAGTTGGTGGCACTTCATCCGCGCCTCGAAGACGCCTGAGCTGCCGGTGGTGCTACTCGAAGATGTCGGCGCCGAGATCGGCCTCATCTTCGCGCTGTCTGGACTCACCATCGCCGAGCTCACGGGGAATCCTCGATGGGATGCCATCGGCTCGATCGCCATCGGCGTGCTGCTGGTGGCCATCGCGGCCATCCTCGCCATCGAGATGAAAGGATTGCTCATCGGTGAGGCGGCGAGCGACTTCGACCAGAACGCCATCGTGACCGCCCTCACGACCTCGCCGAACGTGGTCTCGATCCTGCACATCCGCACGATGCACCTCGGCCCCGACGCGCTGCTCGTTGCGGCCAAGATCGACTTCGGCAGCGAGTTGTCGCTACCCGGGCTCGCCGCGGCGATCGATCTCGCCGAGGCAAACCTGCGCGCCGCAGTGCCGAAGGCGCGCACGATCTACATCGAGCCCGACATTCGCCGCTCGCAATCCGAGTCGTGACCTCCACCGCCGCCACGACTTCAACGGTGGAGATCCGACAGCGCCCGCTCGGCCTGTTCGCGATCATCGGCGCGATCCTGTGTTTCAGTATCAGTTCCACACTGGTGAAAAAGTCGGGTGCCCCCGGTCCGACCATCGCCTTTTGGCGCATGCTGCTGGCCAGCGGACTGTGGACCCTGATCCTGCGATCCACCGAACATCGCTGGATCTCGCGAGCCGAACTTCGTCGAGCGGTCGTTCCCGGCATCGCCTTCGGTCTCAACATCACCTGCTTCTTCACCGCCATCACCAACACCTCGGTCGCCAACGCCGAGTTCATCGGCGCGCTCAACCCACTGCTACTCGTACCGGCGGGGGCGATCTTCTTTCACGAGCACCTCAACAAAGGTGCCCTGCTGTTCGGGCTCGTGTCGATGGGCGGCCTGGCTCTGGTGCTGTTCAACACACCCTCGAACGGCGACGCCACATGGTTCGGCAACGGCTTCGCGTTCTTGGCCACGATGCTATGGAGCGTGTACATGCTCACCAGTCGAGCCATGCGCAGCAACGCCACCGGCACCGGCATGTCGGTGGTCGGAGTGATGGCATCGGCCATGCCGGTAGCAACACTCACCGTGTTGCCCATCGTGCTACTGAAGGGCCAGATCGACGACGTGACCGTGCGGTCGGGCTTGTACATCGTGCTGCTCACGCTGCTCACCGGCACGCTGGCGCACGGCCTCATCGTGTTCGCTCAGCGCACGGTGCCGGTCGGTTCGATCAGCATCATGCAGGTGGCGCAGCCGGCGCTGGCCGTGATGTGGTCGGTGCTGTTGCTCGGCCGCACCGTGCGCTCGATCCAGATCGTCGGCATGGCACTGGTGATCATCGGTCTCGTTCTCGTGACGCTTCAGACACAGCGTCGGCAGGTGCAACGTCGCGTGTGACCGCACGCCGGTAGAGTTGCACTCAATCAATACGGGGAGCTCGCAGGTTCGGCGGGCTGAGAGGGTGGGCGCCGCCACCGACCGGAACCTGATCTGGGTAATGCCAGCGGAGGGACGCTATGACGCAAGTAGTGGTGGTGATCGGTGGCGGGAATCTGTCGACTCGCGCGGCCGAACTGGTGGACGACGACGCACTGGTGATCGCTGCCGACAGCGGGCTCGACCATGCTGTTGCCGCAGGGCTGACCCCCACTGTGCTCGTGGGCGACCTCGACAGCATCTCGGCTGCCGGCACCATGTGGGCCTACGCACACGAGGTGCACACTGAACGACACCCCGAGTCGAAAGACGCCACCGATACCGAGCTTGCGCTTGCCTATGCGGCCGCCGCCGGTCGCGATCATCTGTTGGTTCTCGGCGCTGTCGGCGATCGATTCGATCATCTGCTCGGCACACTCAGCGCCCTCGGTTCACCCGCTCTGTCAACGTTCGGCTCAGTACGCGCCCAACTTGGTGACACCGAGATCCACGCGGTACACCCGGCGCGCAG
>JAYTNH010000469.1:0-2170 GCA_043748395.1 Ilumatobacteraceae bacterium
ATCGCACGCCATGCTCAGCACCAACGGCAGTTCGCGGTGTTGGTCCTGGCGGGCCATCTCCAGCACCTCGTCGGGCCAGCCGAACGTCTCCGCCCGCAACCCGACACGGGCGATGTGATGTGCTTTCGCCCCGATGCGCACCGCCCAATCCACCTGGCTGTGATCGACCGACCACCGAAAGGCCGCCGACAGGTTCGAAATCTCCGTGCCCACCATCCGGTAGGCCAGCGGCTCGTTCTCGCTCGGCAGCAACTCGGCAGCCTTGTCGACCAAGTCGGCGAAGAAGGCGGCGTGCCGGTCACGGGCTGCCTCGCCATCGCCGGCCGTGGCAAGTGCTTCTTCGGCGAACTGACGGATCGTCTCGAGCATCGCGTAGCGCACTTCGGAACCGTCACGATCGATGGCGAGCAACGACTTCCGAACCAGCGAATCGAGGAGATCCAGTGCGTCGAACTCGTCGACTGCGGCGACGGCGGTCGCCGCCGATAGGGTGAAACCTCCGGCGAACACCGACATTTGCTGCAACATCCGCTGCTCGGTCGCGTCGAGCAGGTCATAGGACCACTGCACGGCGTGGCGAAGCGTCTGGTGCCGCTCGATCGAACGACGCGAACCCGTCAGAAGACGAAACCGCTCATCGAGCCGGTCCCGAATCTGGACCGGACTCATCGACCGCACCCGTGCCGCGGCCAACTCGATCGCCAACGGAATACCGTCGAGCCGTTCGCCGATCTCGGCGATCACCGCGGCATCGTCGTCGGTCGGCGCAAACGTGGAGTCGGTGCCACTCGCTCGTTGCACGAACAACTCCGATGCCGCCGACCTCACCCCCACCGCCAACGACGGCACCCGCCACGCCCACTCGGCCGCCACGTTCAGCGATTCACGACTCGTAGCCACGACGTGCACGGCCGGGCTCGAGGCGACGATGGCGTCGACCAGCGACGCAACCTCGTCGAGCACGTGTTCACAGTTGTCGATGAGCAACAGGATCTCTCGACCGCCCAAGGACGCCAGCAGCAGGTCACGCCAGGACCGATCCGCCTGGGGTTGGAGGCTGAACACCGATGCGAGCGCCGGGTCCACGCCAGCGGCGTCAGCCACAGCGGCCAGCTCCACCAGCCACACGCCATCACGAAACCGGTCGGCCAGCAACGAAGCCGACTGCAACGCCAGGCGGGTTTTCCCGACACCGCCGACACCGATCAAGGTCACCAACCGATGCTCGCCCACTGCCTCGGCGACGATGCCCACCGCGTCGTCTCGGCCGACGAAGCTCGTGGTCGCCTGCGTCGGAAGGTTGCCTCGCACGATATCCATGGTCCGCAGCGGGGCAAACTCCGTCGGCAATCCGTCGGCCCGAACCTGGAACAGGCGGACCGGCGCCGTGAGGCCGCGCAAACCGCGCAACCCCAGATCGGTGACCTGGGTGCCCGGCACCAGGCTCGCCGTCGACGCTGCGACCAACACCTGACCGCCATGACCGGCGGCCATCACCCGGGCTGCAGTATTGAGCGTTGGCCCGAAGTAGTCGTCGCCTCGCCGTTCGGCTTCACCGGTGGCGAGGCCCATGCGAACGGGCAGACGCAAGGCTCGTTGCGCACCAATCGCCGCGTCGACCGCACCCTGCGCCGACGCGAACGCGGCACACACACCATCACCGGTGTGCTTGAACAACCAGCCACCGTGCGACTCGATTGCGCTTCGCAGCGCCTCGTCGTGCACCGCCAATTCGTTGCGCATCGCCGCTGCGTCTTGCTCCCAACGCTGCGTGGAACCCTCGATGTCGGTGAACAGAAACGTGACAGTCCCGGTCGGCCGTGCGTCGCTATTCACGGGTCTTTCGAAAGGATCGGTAATCGATCTCGCGCCGATGGCAAACGCGTTCAGCTCTTGGCGAGGAACTTCGGCTTGGCGAACACTTCGCGGAGCCGGGCTTCGAAGTGCTCGAGCGGAAGGGTGTCGTAATTGGGATCGAATGCTTTCTGGTCCCACTCATCGGCGAACTTTGCGGCCAGCTCGAACGCCGGATTGTCGCGGTACTTGTCGCGGGCATTCGAGTCCAGACCAAAGTGCGCGTAGTAGTGCTTGCCCTGGAAGTCCTGGTGGGCGGCGATCATGAAGTGCACCTCGGGACGCACATACGGCTCGAGGATCGACGCACCGATGG
>JAYTNH010000470.1:0-2947 GCA_043748395.1 Ilumatobacteraceae bacterium
CAAGAAGAAGCTGTTTCCTGCGTTGTACCACATGGAGGCCCACGGCTTTCTGAAGGTGCCGGTGATCGGCGTGGCCCGTAGCGACTGGACCGACGAGGCGTTCTGCGAACACGCTCACGATGCGATCATTTCGTCGATCCCCGACGCCAAGGCGGCCACCGTCGACACCCTGCTCGGGCGGCTCGACCTCATCCAGGGCGACTACGCCGACGCAGCCACGTGGCGCGCGCTTGCCGACACGCTCGAACGCCACCACAGTCAACAGGCCGTGTTCTACATGGCCATCCCGCCCTCGATGTTCCCCATCGTGGCCGAATCGTTGGCGTCGGTCGGGCTGAACGATCGCGGCCGAATTGTGGTCGAAAAACCATTCGGACGCGACGTGGCCAGCGCTCGCGAACTGAACACCACGCTGCACTCGGTGTTCCCCGAGGAGCGAATCTTCCGCATCGATCACTATCTGGGCAAAGAGAGCGTCGAAGATCTGTTGGTGTTCCGTTTCTCGAACACGCTGCTCGAGCCCGTGTGGAACCGCAACTACGTGCGCAGCGTACAGATCACCATGAGCGAGACCATCGGCGTCGAGGGGCGCGGCAGTTTCTACGACAGCGTCGGCGCGATCCGCGATGTCATGCAGAACCACCTGTTGCAGGTGGCGTCGTTGGTGGCGATGGAACCGCCCGCCGGACCCGAGACAGGCTTCTTGCAGGACGAGAAGGCCAAGGTGTTTGCGGCGATGCGCTCGATCGATCCTGCCAACATGGTGCGTGGCCAGTTTGTGGGCTACCGCGATGAGCCGGGGGTGGTCGAGGGGTCCAACACCGAGACCTTTGTGGCAGTGAAGCTCGAGATCGACTCGTGGCGATGGGCCGGTGTGCCCTGGTACGTGCGGTGCGGCAAGGGTCTCGCCAAGGCGGCCACCGAGGTGGTGGTCGAGTTCCGCGAGCCGCCGCGCATGCTGTTCGACGAGGCCGGCGGGGCGCAGCCCGAGCGCAACCTGGTGCGGTTCCGGCTCGGCAAGAACGACGGTGTCACGTTCACGCTGCAGGCCAAGACGCCCGGGCAGCACCTCGACAGCCAAAACGTCGATATCGCCGTCGACTTCGCGGCGGCGTTGGGTGAGCGGCGCGAGGCCTACGAGCGCCTGCTCGACGACGCGCTGCAGGGATCATCCAGGCGATTCGCCCGTGAAGACATGGTCGAGCACACGTGGCGAGTCGTTCAGCCGGCACTCGATCACCCGGGCGCTGTGCATCCCTACTTCCGCGGGTCGTGGGGCCCTGCCGAGGCCGACCGCATACTCGCCCCAGGCGATTCGTGGTTCGAGCCGTCCAGTTGACGGGCGTGGATGACGTGCGCTGCGGTCGTGATCCGGCTCAGCCTCGACGTCTGAGATCGTTGCACGGCAGGCCCCTTTGCATGGTTTGTGGGAGGCCACAAAGGACCCGGAGCGTTTGTGGCCTCCCACAAAACTCTGGTCCGGTCGCGACCGATCGCTCCTTCCAGCGACACGTCGACCACCCAGACCGGCGGCTCGGAGCCCCCGACACAACGCGTGACATCGATCAGCTCGACGTGCGCCGCGGCACCACCACGACCGTTCCATCAGGTTCGTGGTGCACGCTCACGCTCACGCCATAGAACTCGCTCAACGTTTCGGCGCGCAGCACATGGGCCGCATCTCCAATCGACACCACGTGTCCCTGGTGCAGCAACGCAAGCCGATCGGAGTACAAGCCGGCAAGCGTGAGGTCGTGCATGGCCGACAGCACCGTGAGCCCATGCTCGTGCCGCAAACGGTCGACGAGCTCGAGTGCCTGCTGCTGATGCCCGATGTCGAGCGCACTGGTGGGTTCGTCGAGCAGGAGCACCGGCGCCTCCTGTGCCAACGCGCGGGCGATCACCAGGCGTTGCCGCTCACCGCCGCTCAGTGTGCCGAGTCGCCGATCGGCGAACTCGTGCAGGTCGAGACGGTCGAGCACATCGGCCACCAGATCGCGATCGTGGCGAGTCTCGTGTGCGAAGTAGCCGATGTAGGGCGTGCGGCCGAGCAACACGTAGTCGAACCCGGTCATGTCGTCGGGTAACACCGGCGATTGCGGTACATAGGCCACCAACGCCGCACGCCGTCGCGGCGACCGCAACGAGAGGGCCGCACCGTCGACGCTGATGGTGCCCGTGTGGGCAACGAGGCCCGCCACTGCGCGCAAGATGCTCGACTTGCCGGCGCCGTTCGGCCCGATCAGGCACAGCCACTCGCCGGGCCGCACCGAGTCGGTGAACGACTCGACAGCGGCGTGTCCGCCGTACCGAACCGACACGTCGACCAGGGCGAGCGAGCTCATGCGATGCCCCGCCGCGAGCGCAACACGACAATGAAAAATGGTGCGCCGATGAACGCGGTCACCACGCCGATGGGTGTCTCGGCCGGGCTCTGCAGCACGCGGCCGGGGATGTCGGCGAGGATGAGGAACGCGGCGCCGACGAGCACGCTCAACGGCAGCACGCGCCGGTACGACGACCCCGCGAGCAGGCGCACGAAATGCGGCACCATGATGCCCACGAATCCGATGAGGCCGCTCACACTCACCACCGCGGCAGTGCCGAGCGTGGCTGCCACGACCACGACGAGCCGCACGCGTCGCACATCGGTGCCGAGCGCCGACGCTTCGTCGTCACCGACCCGAAGTACATCGAGGTGACGCCGGTGGGCCATCAGCACCGCTCCGGTGATCAGCACATACGGCAGCACCAGCCGTACGTCTCCCCAGTTGGCCGTCGACAACCGACCAAGGATCCAGCTGTACACCTCGCGAATCACGTCGTTGTTGCGCTGCAGTACGAACGTCTGGATGGCGGTCGCCAACGAGGTCACTGCGACTCCGGCAAGCACCAGCGTGGTGCCGCTGCCGCCGAACGATGCGCCCACCACGTAGGTGAGCAACAC
>JAYTNH010000471.1:0-5708 GCA_043748395.1 Ilumatobacteraceae bacterium
CGCATCGGCTCGCAACATCAGGCGGGGGAAGTCGATGTTCAAATGGTGGAGCTCGGGTGTGTACGGGCAGTTGAGGTGGCACAGCTTGCACTGGAAGCATTCGTCGACGACCTGATCTTGCTGGGCGGGCGAGAGCCGACCTGCGTCTTGGTCGTCGTGCGCGTCGATCATCTCGAACAACGTGGGGAATGACGTGCAGAACTTGAAGCACAGCCGGCAGCCGTGACAGAGGTCGTACACCCGCGTGAGCTCGTCACGCACGTCGGCTTCGTCGAGGTACTTCGGGTGCTTGGGGTCGTAGATGGTGCTCATCGTGTTCCGCCTTCGAGAACGTCGTGCTTGCCTGGACTTCGTCGTGGAGCGCGCTCGCAGCGAGCGCACTCCACTGACCAGAGCTTGTCGATCAGCTGAGGCTGTCGAGGCCCTGCTGGAACCGACCGGCGTGGCTCTTCTCGGCGCGAGCAAGCGTCTCGAACCACTCGGCAATCTCGGTGAAGCCTTCTTCGCGGGCAGTCTTCGAGAAGCCCGGGTACATCTGCGTGTACTCGTACGTCTCGCCGGCCACAGCCGACTTGAAGTTGTCTTCGGTCTCGCCAATGGGTTCACCCGTAGCCGGGTCGCCTACCTGTGCGAGGAACTCGAGGTGGCCGTGCGCGTGGCCGGTCTCGCCCTCGGCGACGCTGCGGAAGAGCATGGCGGCATCGGGGTAGCCCTCGATGTCGGCCTTCTGCGCGAACCACATGTATCGGCGGTTGGCCTGGCTTTCGCCGGCAAACGCCTCTTTCAGGTTTTCGTGTGTCTTGGTGCCGTCGAGGCTCATGATTTTCGCTCCTGCATTGATTGATGGATAGGTGGGACGAATGGGTGGTGGGATTCGGTGTTGCTACACAAGCGCTGTCGCACACGGCGCACAGGTACCAGTGAACAGAATGTGCGTGCGGTGGGCGTTGAAGTCGTCGAGACCGTCGATGCCGAGGTCGTGCACGCCATCGACGTACACATCGCGGATGTCTCCGCACGTGGCGCACTGCGCGTGGTGATGATGATCGTTGTTGGGATCGAAGCGGGTGGAACCCGAGCCGACGTTGACGGTCTGCAGCTCGCCCATGGCAACGAGATCGTTGAGCGTCTGGTACACGGTGCGCACCGAGATACCCGGCATGTGCTCGCTCGCAAGCGCGAACAAAGCTTCGGCGCTGGGGTGACCGGAGTTGCCGTGCAGCAACCGGAACAGCAACTGGCGTTGCGGTGTCACCTTGAGACCCAATGCCCGGAACTCGGCGGTGAGGTCGGCAGGTTCGCGCATGCGCACAGGTTATCCGCAGGGTGTGCGTATCTACAAGGTGTGCGAACAAGCCGTGCGGACAAGCATAGAGAGCACCGCCTCGTGGACGACATGCTCGTGCGTAGGATGATCGCAATGTCAGCCGGGCACGACTTCCATCGAGCGGGGTCACTGCGGTCGCTCGAAGCCGACCAGTTCGATGTTCTCGTCATCGGTGGGGGCATCACCGGGGTTGGTGTCGCCCTCGACGCGGCCAGCCGCGGCCTGCGCACCGCGCTGGTCGAGCGCGACGACTTTGCGTCAGGCACATCGTCGAAGAGCTCCAAGATGGTGCATGGCGGCCTGCGCTATCTACAACAGGGTGAAGTGCGCATGGTGTACGAGGCGCTCCGCGAGCGCCGTCGCCTGCGCCGTAACGCGCCGCATCTCGTGCAGGTGCTGCCATTCATGATTCCTATCCTCACCAAAGACGGCGTGGTGTCGCGCAAGATCGCCCGCGCCCTCGGTTCCGCCATGTGGATGTACGACCTCACCGGCGGGTGGCGTATCGGCAAGCTGCACAAGCGGTTACGCAAGAACGCCGCGTTCGCCCACCTGCCAACCATGACGAAAGACCGACTTGCGTCGGCCTACCTCTACTACGACGCGGGCGTCGACGACGCGCGGTTGTGCATCACGGTGGCGCGAACCGCTGCGGCGCGCGGGGCCGTAGTCGCCAACCGCTGCACGGTGGTCGAGATCGTGACCGGTCATTCCGATCGCGTCAGTGGTGTCGTCGTCGAAGCCGATGGCCGGCGATTCACGGTGCACGCCACCACGGTGGTGAACGCCACCGGGGTATGGGCCGACGACGTGCGGGCCCTCGACGAAGGCACTCACCCCGACTCCATTCGTCCCGCCAAGGGCGTGCACGTCACCATCCCCTGGTCCAAGGTACGCAACGACATCGCGGTGATCATTCCCGTGCCGAAAGATCGCCGTAGCTTGTTCATCGTGCCGTGGGGACCATTGCCCGATGGCACTTTTCAATACGCCTACGTGGGCACCACCGACACCGACTACGAGGGCTCACTCACCGATCCGCAGTGCACCAAGGACGATGTCGACTACGTGCTGAGGGCGCTCAATGCGTCGATCAACACCGACATCACCGAGGCCGACATCACCGGAGTGTGGGCCGGTCTTCGCCCGCTGGTGAAGCGCGAGACCTCTGGCCGCACCGCCGATCTGTCACGTCGCCATCAGGTCACCGTGAGCGACCACGGCGTCGTCACCGTCACCGGCGGCAAGCTCACCACGTATCGCGAGATGGCGGCCGATACGGTCGATGAAGTGATGCTCCTTTTGGGACGATCAGCGCGTTGTCGCACCAAGCGACTCGGTTTGCTCGGCTCCAAGGGCTATCGCGGTCAGCCGTTCGGTTCGCCGGGCGCTCACCTCGCGCAGCGGTTCGGTTCCATGGCGACTGCCATCCACGACCTCGTCGCGGCCGACTCCAGCCTTGCCGAGCCGCTCGTTGCCGGATTGCCCTACCTGCGCGCCGAGGCTGTGTACGCCGCCCGCTACGAAATGGCCAACACGCTCGACGACGTACTCAGTCGCCGAACCCGGGCGCGTCTGTTCGATCGGGCCGCGGCCGTGGCTGCCGCGCAGTCGGTGGCAACGCTGCTTGCCGACGAACTCGGTTGGGATCAGACCGAGACGGCTCGCCAGGTCACCCAGTTCGAGGACGCGTGCCGTGCCGAACAACTGGCAACCACCGTCTCGCTCCAACAAGCCGTCGACGTCACGCCATGACCCAGCCAACGACTCCGATCGAGCTCGCCGGAACCGATGCGCGGCTCTCGAGCCCGACCATCGAGGTCGCGGGCGGCCTCGATGATGCCTTGTCGGCAATCTGCCCCACGGTCAGTGCACCCGACGCAACTGCTGAAGCCAGTCGCGATTGGTGGCCGCTGGCCATGCACTGGGCGCTCGCCGGGCAGGTGCCCCGCCGCGCAGCAGTCGTGTGCCGTCCGGCCGACACCACACAGGTGGCTGCGGTGCTCATGGCCTGCAACGCATCGCAGACGCCGGTCACCGCTGCCGGTGGCCGCAGCGGTGTGTGCGGCGCTTCGGTGCCGGTGCACGGCGGCGTACTGCTCGATCTCACTGCGCTGCAGGGTGTCGCGCATGTCGATGCCGTCTCCGGTGTCGTCGAGGTGTTCGCCGGCACCTTCGGACCCGACCTCGAAGCCGTCCTTCGCGAGCACCACGGTCTCACTGTTGGGCACTTCCCCCAGAGCTTCGACATCGCCACCGTGGGCGGATGGGTGGCGTGCCGTGGAGCCGGCCAGTACAGCACGCGCTACGGCAAGATCGAGCACATGGTGGTGGGGCTCGAGGTCGTCATGGCCGACGGCACCATCGTGCGTACCGGCGGCTTTCCTGCCGGCGCAACCGGCCCCGATCTCACCCAACTGTTCATCGGCAGCGAAGGCACGCTCGGCATCGTGACCCGCGTGTGGCTACGCACGCACCCGGTGCCACCCCACGAGCAGCGCGCCGCATACTCGTTTGGGTCGTTCGAGGCTGGGCTCGATGCGTGTCGACGCATCATGCGGCGCGGCGCGACTCCGGCGGTGCTGCGCTTGTACGACGGCGCCGAGTCGCAACGCGGGCACGACGGCGATGGCACATCGTGCGTGCTGTTGGTGCTCGACGAAGGCGACGCCGGCATCGTTGCCGCCACCATGGCCATCGTCGCCCACGAGTGCGCGTCGAGTGAGGCTGCTGAACTGCCCGTCGAGCTGGTCGAGCGCTGGATGCATCACCGCAACGACACCAGCGCACTGCAGGCGCTCACCCGCAAGGGTTTCGTGGTCGACACGATGGAGATCGCCGCCCCGTGGAGCGCACTTCCCGACATCTTCACCGCAGTGCGCGCCGCAATGCTCGCAGTGCCCCACGCACGCGCCGCCACCTGTCACCTGTCGCACAGCTACACCGACGGCGCATGCCTGTACTTCACGTTCGCCGCTACGCCACCGCCGGCCGAGGTCGAGACCACCTACGTGGCATTGTGGGATGCCGGGCAGCGCGCGGTCTTGGCGGCGGGAGGAAACCTGTCGCACCACCATGGCGTCGGGCTGAACCGGGCGCGCTTCATGGCCGAAGCCCTCGGGCCGGCCATGCAGATCTTGCAACGAACGAAAGATGCGCTCGACCCAAACGGCATCCTCAACCCGGGCAAGCTCGGGCTTGCCTCGCCGTTCGGCGAGGTGATGTGGCCATGAAGAACCTCGACTGGCAGGCGCTGAAGGCCGGCGGCATGGTCGCCCTGATCTTCGCGGTCCCCTTTTCAATCGCGGCCAGGTGGGTTGCCGACAACCATCGCGACGATGCCAGCAGCAACGGCGGCGCCACCTGGCTGAGCCTGCTCGCGCTCGTCGGCTTCGTGCTCGGAGCCGGCATCGCCGCGTGGGTGCAACAGCGTGGCCTCCCGCTCGCCCACGGCATGGTGTGTGCCACCGCCACCTATCTGGCTGCGCAGACGGTGTTCGTCGCCATCAAGTTCGCCCGCGGTGGCTCGGTCAGTTGGCTCGGCGTGTTCTTCAACCTCACCACGGTCGTGTTCGCCGGACTCGTCGGCGGCATGCTCGGCAACGCCTTGCAGCGTCGCGGCATCGCTCCGCGCTCTAGCCGGAACACACCATGACCGTGCTCGTTGTCGACGTCGGCACGTCGGGTTTGCGTGCCGCTCTGGTGGCACCCGATGGCGCCGTCTCGGCCATGCATGTGCGGCCGTTCGCTCCGGTATCGCCTGCGCCCGGCATGGTCGAGTTCGATGCCATGGCGATGGGCGCCGCAGTACTCGATGTGTGCCGCGCCGCGCTCGCCGAAGCTCCACATGGTGTCGCCGCAGTTGGCATCACCGCACAGCGCGCCTCCACCATTGTGTGGGACCGCGCAACCGGCGAACCCGTAGGGCCAGGCATCGGATGGCAAGATCTCCGCACGGTGTTCGACTGCATCATCGCCAAGGCCGATCACGGCCTTGCCCTCGCACCCAACCAGTCGGCCACCAAGGTGGCGTGGCTGCTCAACACGTTCGATCCAGATCGCGGCCGCGACCTGTGCTTCGGAACCGTCGACACCTGGGTGGCACACGTGCTGTCGCAAGGAACCGTGCATGCCACCGATCACTCCAACGCCGCCGTCACCGGCATGTCGTTGCCCGATGCATCGGGATGGTCGCACAGGGTGTGCGACACGCTCAACATCCCGATGCGCATGCTGCCGACCATTGTCGACACCTCGGGTGTGTTCGGTCAGGCACTGGCGCTCCCTGGGGCACCACCGTTGGCAGCCCTCGTCGGCGATCAACAGGGCAGCCTCGTCGGCCAGGGTTGCGTTCGGCCCGGCATGGCCAAGATCACCTTCG
>JAYTNH010000472.1:0-3771 GCA_043748395.1 Ilumatobacteraceae bacterium
CACTAGCGCCCGCAATGCGATCCCATACCAACGACCGCGTGCGACGCCACAAGTACGCGGCACTGCTCGCGCCGGTGACGATGAATGCGAGGTACGCCAACCACGCCGACGGCACATGCACGTACATGATGCGCACGCCCTGGCGCTGAACGCGGTCGGCCGGCGAGATGAACAGCCCGAACACCACGAGCCACGCCACGCCCAACAGCGCGGCGACGCCGAGCAGGCGCGAGAGCCGAGTGCCAGTGGCGGATCGCGACGCGAACGCGGTGGGCGGTTGCTCTACAGCGACTTCGGCGGTGGTGTTCATGGGTGTGATCTACTCCTCGATGAGCGGGCCGAAAACGAGCGTTCCCCCGACACCGAACAGAGCGGCGAACACTGCGAGCAAACCGGCCCAGGGCCAACCCTCACTCACTGCCGCCCCGCCAGTGCCGAGCGCCGCTTCGGTCGCTCGGGTTGCACCGATGAGAACAGGTGCCACCACCGGGAGCATCAGCAGCGGGAGCAACGTCTCGCGACCTCGGGCCCCGGAGGCGAGACCGCCGTAGATAGTACCGACGAATGCCAGCCCGCAGGTGGCGGCAACCACGGTTACCACCAGGAGCAGAACGCCCTCGATGCGTACCTCAGCGCGGTAGAGCACCACCGCCGCACCCAACAACACGGTCACGAGCACCATCACCTGCGCAGCAAGTGCTGCAGCCTTGCCCACGTAGAGGCCGCCAGGGTGCACTCCGGCCACGCGCAGGGCGTCGAGGGCGCCATCGGCGGCCTCGATCGCAAACGTTCGTTGCACGAGCACCAGCAGGCTGAACAAGGTGGCCAGCCACACCAGACCGGGGGCGACCCGTTCGAGGATGTCGTCCTTGTCGAGCGCGAACGCGAACATCACCATCACGACGGCTGCGAACGGCAACACCTGATTGGTGACCACTCGGCTGCGCAGCTCGATGCGCAAGTCTTTCGCTGCGACCAGCCTGGCGACCCGCCACATGCTCATTGCGGCACCTCGCCATGGCGATCATCGCGCGCCTGACTCTCGACCACCGTGCCGCCGACAACATCGACAACCCGGGTGGCCAGAGCACCCGCTCGTTCGAGTTCGTGGCTGGCAACCATCACGGTGGCACCAGCGGCCGTTGCATCGCGAAGCACGGTGTCGATCTCGTCGCGTCCAGCGGCGTCGAGGCCGGCGTGGGGCTCGTCGAGCAGCCACAGTTCGGCGCGCCGGGCCACCAAACAAGCCAAGGCGGTACGTCTGCGCTGACCGGCCGACAGCTGCTTCACCGGCACTCCGGCCAATCGATCGGCGAGGCCCATGCGCACCAACGACTCCGCAATCTCGGCAGTGGTAGCACCCGCAGTGGCCCCCCAGAAGCCGACGTTCTCGGCAACAGTGAGATCGGAGTACAGCCCGTTCGCATGACCGAGCAAACCGACACGCGGCCGCAGCTGCTCGCCTTGGGTACGCAGATCGCAGCCCAACACCGTGCCTTGCCCCCTGGCCAGCGGCAGCAGACCAGCGCAGAGCCTGAGCAGGCTGGTCTTCCCTGCGCCATTGGGACCACGCAGCAACACGATGTCGCCGCGCCGCACAGTGAGCGTGGCGCCGGCGAGAGCAGGAAAGCGTCCGAGCACAGCCACCGCATCGACGAGCTGGACCACGGGTTCCATGTAGCCAGCACGCTAGCGGCGACGCCCCACGGGCAACCCAGCCCTGTAGCGTCAACGCCCGTGGCGGAGCATCCTGAGCCCAAACAACCGTGGCGCACCCGCAACAGCAGCAGGTGGGACCGCCCCAAGCATCCGCGCGATTGGCGTTGGTACGTGGGCGGCACTGGCCGCGTGCTCATCACACTCGGCGTGCTGATGTTCGGCTTCGTCGGGTACCAGCTCTGGGGCACCGGCATCCAGTATGCGCAAGCCCAAGACAAGCTCGAGAACGAGTTCGAGACGCTGCTGTCGAGTACCACCGTGGTCAGCACCACGGTGCCGCCCTCCACAACCTCTACCACGAGCACCACCGTTGTGCTCGCACCCGGCGAGACCGTTCCTGTCACGCTGCCGCCGGTCGCTACCGCTGCGCCCGCTCCCACCGTTGCGGCACCACCCGCACCGCGGCGAAGCACCGGCTTTGCGAAGCTCGAGATTCCACGCATCGGCGCGGTCGACATCGTGGTCGAAGGTGTGAAGGTCGCTGATCTCAAGAAGGGCCCGGGCCACTTTCCCGAGACGCCACTGCCTGGCCAGCTCGGTCAGGCCGCCATCGCCGGGCACCGAACCACCTACGGCGCGCCGTTCGGCCGCATCGACGAGATCGAGGTCGGCGACGAGATCATCGTCACCACGGTGGCCGGCCGCTACGTGTACTACGCCACTGGCACCAAGATCGTCGCCGCCAACGCCTACAACAGCGCCATTCCGTCCGACGACCCAACCAAGGCCACCCTCGTGCTGGTGTCGTGTCACCCCGAATACACCGCCCGCGAGCGCATCGTGGTGAGCGCCGAACTGTCGTACGAGGAATCGTCGCCGCTGTCGACCCAGGAACTCTTCCTCGAACCCGACAACATCGGCGCAACGCTTCCCGCCGAAGCTGTCCCTGCGGCGCCCGCGCCCGCCCCCGCCACCCCTGGCACATCAGGCACCCCTGGCACCGAGGTGGCCACTCCTGGCTCCACTCCCGTCGACACAACGCCGGGGGTCATCACCTCCACCTCGCCAGACGACGTGACAGAGGGCGTGCCAGCCACCGTTGCTGCCGCGATCGTCCCTGCCGCGGTTGCGACCGGCTCGAGCGACGACGGCTCGGGCGAGAACGCGTTCAGCGGCGGATGGTTCAGTGATACGGCGGCGTGGCCGCAGATCATTCTGTGGGGTCTCGGTGCGGTGCTCGTCACGTTGGCCGCCTACGCGCTGGCGCGTTGGGCGCGTCGGTTGTGGGTTGGGGTACTCGTCGGAATCGCTCCATTCCTCGTCGCGCTGTACTTCTTCTACGAGAACGTCAACCGCATGCTTCCCCCGGGTCTATGAGCAGCGTCATGAACTCTGAACCGATCGCCTCCGGCCCCGACACCCCCGGCACCATCACCGCCGACCCGGTGCTGGTACGCCGTCGCAAGCTCGATACATGGACCCAACTCGCCAAGCGGGTGGGCTATCTGTGCTTTCTCGTCGCAATGGTCACGTTCTTCGTCGGCTTCGCCGGCAGCTTCAACGGCACCGTCGCCACGGTGGTCATCGGTTCGATGGTGGTGGGCTCGATCCTGCTCGCACCGGCCATCGTGCTCGGCTACGGCATCAAGGCAGCCGACCGCGACGACCGCGAACGCGGGTTGTAGGCCAACCCGCTTTCGCGAGCGGTGCGCCGCTTGTTACCCTGAAGTAACTCATGAGCGTTCGCCTTTCCGCCCCTGCCCGCCGCGAGCAGATTCTCGATGTTGCCGTGCAGGTCTTTGCGCACAGCGGATTTCACGGGGCATCGATGAACGACGTCGCCGACGCCGCCGGCGTCACCAAGCCCGTGCTGTATCAGCACTTCGACTCGAAGCAAGATCTGTACCTCGCGCTCTTGCAAGAAGTTGGTACACGGTTGCGGAACGCCATCGCGAAGGGCACGGCTTCGGCGACCAACGGCCGCACTCAGACCGAGCTCGGGTTCAAGGCCTACTTTCGCTGGGTGGCCGACGACCACGACGCGTTCTTACTGCTCTTCGGCTCGCGCGCCAGCCGCGACGACGAGGGCACGGTAGCCATTCGCCGCATCAC
>JAYTNH010000473.1:0-2379 GCA_043748395.1 Ilumatobacteraceae bacterium
CATCCAGGCACTTGTGGTCAACCCCAACCAGAAAGACAACGAAGCGCCGTACGTCGAACGCAACGTGCTGGCAACTCGTCACGCATTGGGTATCGACAACGTTGTGGTGCGCGACGTCGACTTCTCGCCGATCGCATTGAAAGATCTGCAGGCCGACCTCGACCCGCTTCGCAACGTGCGACTCCTCAACCCTGCCACCATGGTTCGCCGGTTCCGAACCGACGAAGGCGTGAAGTCGGGCTTGGCCATCAACGACCTCGATGTCGATCGCTACGAGCTCGACGGTCGCGTGCAACAGATGTTGGTGGCGGCGCGCGAACTCGACCTCAACACCGTGGCCAACAAGAGTTGGCAGGGAAAGCACCTCATCAGCACTCATGGCTGCGGGCTGGTCGCAGCTCCGGCAGGCGAGGTCGAATCGAACGGTCGTCCGGTGTATCAGGAACTCCAACTCGATCGGCCCGAGTTGTACTTCAGCGATGCCATCGACGGTTACGCCGTAGTCAGCACGTCGGTGAAGGAAGAGGTGTGCCCCGACCAGCCCGACCCGGGTCCGTACTCGGGTGAGGGAGGGGTGAAGCTCGAGTCGTTCCTGCGGCGAGCTGCGTTCGCGTTGAGCTTCCTCGACTACAACCTCATCGGCTCGGGCGCGGTCGACGACGGATCGCGCCTGTTGTCGGTGCGCCGGGTGCAAGATCGCGTTCGCAAGGTTGCGCCGTTCTTGTCGTTCGATGGCGACCCCTACCCGGTGCAATTGGGCGGCCGGGTGCTGTGGGTCGTCGACGGCTACACGCTCTCGAACCGCTACCCCTATGCCGAGAGTGGTGACCGTAAACAGCTCGACCCCGATAGCGGACTCGATCGTGGGTTCAACTACGTGCGCAACAGCGTGAAGGCAGTGGTCGACGCGTACGACGGCTCGATCACCTTGTACGCCATGGACGAGATCGATCCCGTGCTGGCCGTATGGCGGTCGGCATTCCCCGATCTGTTCACGCCGCTCAGCGAGATGCCCGCAGGTCTGGTCGATCACTTGCGGTATCCCGAAGAGCTGTTCAGGGTGCAGACCGCTGCGTACTCGAAGTACCAGCTCTCGCCCGAAGCATTCTTCGATCGCACGGGCGCATGGTCGGTAGCGCAGGCGCCGGGGGGCCAGCCCACTGCAATCGGTGCGGCAAGCACCGCCACCACCGACGACTCGGGCACCACCAGCCAGGCCAGCTTCGCCACCGAGAGCGATGCTGCCCGCTTCGTGCCCTACTACTCCATGTTCAAAGCGCCGGGTGCGGCTACTGCCACGTTCGAACTGTTCCGCCCATTCGTGCCGTTCAGCACCGACGACAACCGTCGCGAGCTGCAGTCGTTCATGACCGCCAGCAGCGACCCTGCTACCTACGGTCAACTGGTCGCGTACCGCCTGAAGCCCGAGCTACCCGATGGCCCGGCCACGGTGGCTGCCACCATGTCGAGCGACAGCAACGTTTCGCGCGAGGTGACGCTGCTCGATCAGCGCGGCTCCGAGGTGATCTTCGGTGACCTGCAGATGATTCCGGTGGGCGGTGACATCTTGTGGATGCGTCCGCTCTACGCGCAAGACCAATCGGTGAAGCAGCCGTCGGTGAAGTTCGTCATCCTCTTCTACCAAGGCGAGGTTGCCTACGGTGAGTCGCTGCGCATTGCGCTGGCCGAGCTGTTCCCTGGCTTTGCCACCGACCTCGGCGACGTGGTGGGCGCCGAGCCCGTCACGCCGTCCACTACGCCCGACGGCCCTGTCACCACCACGCCCACTGCACCGTCCGATTCAACCCCGGCGCAGTTGCTCGAAGACGCCGACAAGCTGTTCGCCGACGCCGACGATGCATTGCGCGCCGGCGACCTGGGCCTGTACGCCGACAAGGTCGAAGCGGCCCGCACGTTGGTGCAGCAAGCCCTCGAGCTGCTCTCCGAGTCTGGCTAACCCGCCGCGCTGTCATCCAATCCGACATGACGTGTCGGATGACGTGACAGCGCGGGTCAGCGCGCGGTGGGTCGGCGGACTTGTTCGGCGAGCGTGGCCAGGTCTTGGCGGAACGCGATCTCGTAGCGCGCCTGCTCGTTGGCGAGTCGCGCCTGCCCGGTGCGCAGCGCCTCGATCACCTCGTCGCTGACTGCCGGGCCACTATCGCCGCCATCGCTACCGGAACGACCCGCGAGGGCGTCGATGTCGTTGCCGAGTTCGCTGATCTGGTTGGCGAGTTCGGTGCCGATGTTCGACACACGCTGATCGAGCGCGTTCACCTGTTCGGCAGCCTGCCGGGCGGTGTGGTCGTTCGCCGTCACTCGTTCGGCGAGTTGGCCCATCTGACCGTTCAGCTCGTCGATGGCGTTCATGCGCTGGGC
>JAYTNH010000474.1:0-3470 GCA_043748395.1 Ilumatobacteraceae bacterium
CGTCGGTCAGACGGCTGCCATTGCCTTGATCGTCGGCTTGGTGATGGCAGCAACGCTCGAGTCGGTGTTCGCCGTGTGTCTGGGTTGCATCGCGTTCAATCGCCTCATGCGATGGGGCGTGCTCCCCGAATCGATGTGCGCGGACTGCACCGATATCAGCTCCCGGCTCGTGGGGGCCAGTTCCTGAGCGACGGAATCAGCGGCGCTGCTTCTCGCTGCTCGATGACTGCCCTCCATACGCCTGCGCCGTAGGCTAGGTCGTCCGCCAACCGCACCATCACGTAGCGCGCCGGATCGATGGTCGGCCGCCGGCTCGCGTAGTTGTCGGTCACCCAGTCGATGACGGGTGGCACCACTGCCGCAGCGGTCATCACCCAGCGCGCCCGGCGTGACACGAGCGTTGCGACCAGCGCGAGCGGCCACCACGTACGGGTGATGCCCGAGGCGATCTGGCGACCGGCGAACAGGTGCCCGAGCCCCGCCAGTCGGAACGACTCGCGCGGTGGTAGGTCGGTGAGCTTGCGCTGCAGCGCGACGGACGTGCCGGCAGCGACGCCCAGCGCCGTGATGGGCCTGCGCATGACCACCAATGCCCACACGGCGGCACTCCAGCCGCTGATACGAAGCGGGGCGAGTGCCCCTGGGTGGCGGCGGGCAAGCGGCACGGCGGCACCGCCGTACGACATTCGTTGGGCGGCCCATGCCCGCCACGTTGCCCGGGGCCGGTGATGCACGACCGACGCCGGCTCGTACCTGCAGCGCCACCCCGCCTCGGCAAGGCGCCACACCAGATCGACGTCTTCGCCGTACCGCAGTGACGCATCGAAGCCGTTGACAGCGCGCACGGCTGTGGTACGACACAAAAGTGTCGCGGCGGGCACGTAGCTGACCCGCGTTCCTGCCTCGACCCTGGCGGGCTCGGAACCCAAATCGAGCGGACTGTGCAGCGACTCGTACCTGGCGAGCAGCGTTCCGCAGCTCGTTGCGCCCGATACTCTCGGGGCGACCACTGCCATGCGCTCGTCGGTGAAGTGGGCGAGCAACGGGGCGAGCGTGTCGGCAAGGTCGTCGAGCGCCACGTCAGTATCGATGAACGCAACCAAAGGCGTCGTGACGTGAGCCAACCCCGCATTGCGCGCGGCACCTGGCCCCGAGTTCGCATCGAGGCGGATGACCTGGTGGCCATCGGTGCACTGCGCCGGTGGTTCGCCGGCGTCGTCGACGATGATGACCCGACAGCCCGCCGGTAGCACGGGGCCCTCTCCGAAGGCGGGCACCACGATGGTGATGTCGTCGAGGGTGAACGTCGACGCGGTTGGTAACGGGTGGATCGCTCCGGCGTCGACCAGCCGATCGGTGAGCTGCTCGTGGCCGCTGGGCGCTTCGTCGCCGCGCTCAATGGCACGCATTACGTTCACGCCGCCTTGCGAGAGGCGGAACAGCTTCAACGGCGAACCGGCGACGACGACCGCTGCATCGCCCGGACGCCGGTACGACGAGTCGAGCCGGAAGCGGGTTACACCCACCACTCGTCCACTGCTGCAACGAGGTCGATCACCAGTCGGGTGAGCATCGCCTTGCCATGGTTCGCCGTGGCGGTGGACGGATCGCCCAGCACGCCATTGCGGCTCACCGCGCGCACGCCTCCGGCGCGCAGCTCGTCGATGAGGTCGGCTACCGGTTCGGTGCGTCCCCGCTCGGCTGCGTGCACGCGCACGAGCCCGGGAGCGATGGCCAACATCAGCGACGTCTCGGTTTCGCCTGCGTGGGCATCGCCACCGCGCACGCGGGGCCACCATGCGAAGACCTTGCGACTCTGTGCCGTCAGTGTGCGCACCGCTCGATCGACCGCCGCGAAGTTGCCGCCGTGACCGTTCACCAACACCACGCCACTGCTCCAGTCGGCACTGCGCACGAGTTCGACGATGAGCGCCTCGACGACATCGAGACCTAACGACAAGGTGCCGGGAAAGCCCGCGTGTTCGCCGCTCGCCGACACGGTGATGGCTGGGCCGATGACCACCTCGCTCGTCCCGAACGAGGTGACCAGGCCCTCGGCCAGGGCGATCGCGATGCGCGTGTCGGTGTCGAGCGGCAGGTGCGGTCCGTGCTGCTCGCACGAGCCGATCGGAATGGCCAACAACGGGCGGCGCTCGGCGTGATACATGTCGGGCCAGGTGGCCTCGCCGAGGTACATCGGCCTGATGCGAGCGACGTCGCCGGTCATGTGGTGAGGCCGATGCAGTAGACGTAGCCATCGCGGTTGCCGACGTAGATGCGGCCGTTCCATACCGCTGGAGTGCTCTCGATGTTGGCTCCGAGTTCGAGCTGCCACAGCGGAATCGGCTCGGTACGCAGGTTCGAGATGTCGAATGCGTGCAGCGTGCCGGCGCCGTCGGCCTGCACGAGCACACCGTCGACCACGACGGGCGAGCTCAGCACAGGAGCTTGCACCGCAACCTTCCACAAGATCTGTCCGGTCGTGCGGTCGATGCCGTACACCTTGCCAGGCTTGGTGTTCCAGATCACGATGTCACCGACAACGATGGGCGTGGCCCAGGTACCGCTGTCAGGGCCGTTGTTCACGTCGATGCTCCACACCACGGGATTGTCTGGTTGGCGCGGGTCGAGCTTGAGCAGTTGCCCGACGGCCTGCGCCCGGCGCGTGTTGCGGTCGACCTCGACGCCGACGTACAGGAAGCCGTCGGCGTCGGGCACGATCGATGCGTCGCTGTCGTCGCCCGTCCAGTAACGGAACGTGCGGTTCACCGAACCGACTCCGGTGCGCAGTGACGACAGGTCCCAACCCTGCACCAGGCCGCCTGACGAGTTGAGCCATGCCGTGTCACCGCTAATCGACACCGATGCTTCAAGGCTCACTCGCTTGGGATCTTTCGTTCCGAGGTCGCTGACCAGCTGCTCGTCCCAACCTTGCTGCCGGAATGCCAGTGCCGGATCGACCGTGACGCGTCCATCGGAGCCATAGCCCCGGTTCAGCTTGATGCCGTAGAACCAACTGTTCTCACTGCCTTCGATGAGGTGGTCGTTCACCACCAGCGGGGCAGCGTCCCAGTCGTCGTTGTGCATTCGGTCGTCAGTGCGCCCGTTGAGCTTCCACAACTCGCGAGGCTCGCTTCCGTCGAAGGCGATGATGCGCAGATAGTTGTCACGCGAACCCGCGTAGACCAGCGGGTAGCCGTCGGGATCGACTGTGACGTTGCCCTTCGCCAGATCGTCGGTCGCGAACGGCGGGATGATGTCGGCACCGGTTGCGGCGTCGACGAAGTGCACCTTGTAGTCGTAAGCGCCGAACACCACCCAGGTGCGACCGTCACGTTCGAAGACAGCAGGCTGGCCCGTCCAACCGGTGCCGCACCAGGTGCGCATGTTGCCGTACTCGCTGCTGGTGCCGCACATGGCGCTGTCGGGGTACTTCCACAGCACCTGAGGCACTTCGCGAGGCATCGGGC
>JAYTNH010000475.1:0-2116 GCA_043748395.1 Ilumatobacteraceae bacterium
GGATGGCGACCGGCAGTTGCGGGCAGATCGACGGCGGCAAGGTCGTGTTCGAGGTCGATCCAGATCGCGCCGGGCAGGTGGCCCTCCTCGAACGCGGCATGACCATCGCGACCATCGAGGTACCACCGCACGTCGGTGACCACCGCGTGCGGGTGTTCGGCGAGGAACGATGCATCGACCACGGGCGGACAAAGCGAGTGCACCCGAGCATCCTGCCATCGCATTCGGTGCTTTCCCCGGCAGAATGTGAGTATGTCGCTGGCGACGATGATGCGCTTCACGTCGTTGCTGGCGTTCGTCGCTGGTGCGGGCGCGATCGCCATCGTGGTGCTGCGTGTGATGCCCACGCGAGGTGCACGTGCGGTGCTGGCCGGCATCTACGACGGTGCACTGTGGCTGGCCTGGCTGGTTGCGGCCGTCGCCATGGCCGGCAGCCTGTACTTCAGCGAGAGCGCCGGGTTCATCCCGTGCCGCTACTGCTGGTTCCAGCGCATCGCCATGTTCTCACTGGTCGTCGTGCTGTTCGTCGGTGCATTGCGTCGTGACCGAGATGTGCGCTGGTACGCGGTGCCGCTGGCGGGCTTCGGCATGGTCATCAGCATCTACCACTACATCATCGAATGGCATCCGCAACTCGAAGGTGGTTCATGTGAAGTGTTCGCACCGTGCACCACCCCCTACTTTCGTGAGTTCGGGTTTGTGACCTTGGCCCTTATGGCGATGTGCGGCTTTGCTGCCATCCTCGCCTTGTTGCTGCTACCCCGAGCCCTTCCGTTCGAACCCGATTCCGCCCCGCTGGAGGATCAATCATGAATGTCACCAACCGCAAGACGAACACCACCCTCATCTGGGTTTCGGCGGTTGTGGCTGCTGTGGTGATCGCAGCCGTCGTGGCCTTCGCGACGTCGGGCGACGACGCGCCGGCGCTCAGCGACGGCACGGTGGTCACCGATGCATCGGGCATCGCGTCTGCTTCGATCAGCGAAACGCAACCCGTCACGGTTGTGGGCACGGCGTTGCCTCCGCTCGACGATCCCGCCAACGATCCGGCGGTCGGCATGCAGGCGCCGGTACTCGACGGCTTTCACTTCGACGGGACGCCGAGTGTGATCGATCCCGCAGATGGTCCCGTGATGTTGGTCTTCCTCGCGCACTGGTGCCCCCATTGCAACCGTGAAGTGCCGCGGCTCCTCCAGTGGAAGGCCACCGGCGCGGTGCCGCCCGAACTGCGTGTGATGGCGGTCACCACGGCGGCCGCTCCCGACCGCGACAACTACCCGCCGTCCGAGTGGATGCGCAACATTCAGTGGCCGGCCGATTGGGGCGTGCTCGCCGATAGTGCCCAACGCGACGCCGCCGTGGCCTATGGCGTGTCGGGCTTTCCGTTCTTCGTGATCGTCGGGTCTGACGGTCTGGTGAAGGCGCGCGACTCGGGCGAAAAAGAGATCACCGAGATCCAGTCGATCGTCGCCGCCGCCCTCGCCGGCTAGTCATCCGCCAGGCGCGCTGCTGCATCAAGCACGGCTCGAAGGGGCAGATCCAGCGCTGCCGCTGCGACAACGGCGTCGTCGTGCTCCACCTTGATGCGGTGCTCGCTGACCTTCACTCGAATGGTGTGACCTTCGAGTTCGATCGTGCGGTGCTCGCGTTGTTGGGGCCATCGCTGCACCGTGGTGCCGCGGAGTCCGAGCGAACCAGTTTCGCGCAACAGCGTGGCGGCGACGGCTGCCGCGATGCTTGGGTCGCACAGCACGTGCACGGTGTGCGCCGGACGTCCCTTCTTCATCACGATCGGAGTCGCCCACGCGTCGTGGGCGCCAGCGGCGATGAGCGCGGCGATGGTGTGAGCGATCACCTCGCCCGTGGCATCGTCGACGTTGGTCTCGAACAGCTGTGCCGGCTGTCCTGGCTCAGGGGTGACCGATGCATGTGCCGGCTGGCCGAGGACCACCTGCACCACGTTGGGGCGGCCGGGGATGTTGGCCGAACCTGCGCCGTAACCGACCGCAGTGACGTCCATCGCGGGCATCGGTCCGAACTCGTCGGCGAGCGCGGCCATGAGCGCCACGCCGGTGGGGGTGGCCAGCTCGCGGTGGTCGTCGATGCCCTTCGACGG
>JAYTNH010000476.1:0-1884 GCA_043748395.1 Ilumatobacteraceae bacterium
GCAGGGTGCCCGTCTCGGTCGGCGACAGCGTGATGGTGACGGTGCTCGATCCGGGCGGCACGTGCGCGCTGTCCTGCCAACCCCAGGTGAACACCACGCGACGCGGTGGAACGACCTCGAGATAGTTGCCGACGGCGATGTCCTTGCCGTTCACACCCGGTCTCGGGCTACAGCATCGTCGAGGCAGCCGACATCGACGCGGCTTGCGAGATGGCCAGGGGATGCCCGATCGTCACCATGGGTGGCGGGTCGGTGGAGGTCTGCGAGACCTTCGAAGTCAATATGGGCTGAGCGCTGCTCAGGCCACGCCGCACACGTCGAGCGCCAAGAGCGCGAGCGTGCGCGCGACCACCAGCATCTCGTCCACGGGCACCGATTCGTCGGGCGCGTGGGCGAGTTGCGAATCTCCCGGCCCGTACTGCAGCGTGGGAATGCCGCCATGGCCGGTCAGCAGTCGCAGGTCGCTGCCGTATGGGGCAGCCCACACGTCGGGAGCGTTGCGACCGGTGGCGATCACATGCGCTGCGCTGACCCGCTCGACCAGATCGCTGCTGGCAGGCAACCGCCCCGAATCGAATTGCCCGCCCCACCACTCCACCTCGGCAGGGTGGTCGCGCAGCCACGGGTCGGCCGCGTTCGCTTCGTCCATCGCCAATTCGAGTTCGCGGCGGGCGTGCGCTGAGTCCTCACCTAACGCGACGCCGAGGCGACCCTCGGCCACCAGCAGGTCGGGCACCGACGACGGCCAGTCTCCGGCCTGGATGGTGCCGATCGACAGCGGGTGAGCCAGCGTCCACCGCTCGGCCATTGGGTCGACGACGGCGTGGCGTCGACGTTCGAGGTCGGTGAGCGCCTGCCAGATCGGCCAGAACTTCTCGATCGCGCTGGTGCCGTCGGTGCGCCGCGAGGCGTGTGCCGCGTGTCCACGAATGCGGATGCGGAACGTGAGCGCGCCCGCGTTCGCGGGGACAAGGTCGAGCCCGGTCGGCTCAGGGATGACACAGGCATCGGCCCGCCAGCCGCGTTCGAGCAGCGCGAACGTGCCGAGGCCTCCGTCTTCCTCGCCGAGCACCGGTGCCACCAGCAGGTCGCCGCGCAGTCGCACGCCGGCCGTACGAATGGCCTGCACCGCCCAATGTGCCGCCAGCAGGCCGGCCTTCATGTCGCACGCACCGCGCCCGTACACCACACCATTGCGAACCTCGCCGGCGAAGGGATGCTCGGTCCACGCATCGGGGTCGCCGATGGGTACCACGTCGATGTGCCCGTTGAGCATGAGCGATGCGCCGTCGCCGCTGCCGCTGCCGGGCAACCGGCCGAGCACACCCCACGCTTCACGGCGAGCGACCTCCATACCTGGGAAGTTCGGGTGCTGGGTCAGCGTGTCGAGGTCGATCTGCCAGCGATCTACCTCGAGACCGCCGCGATCGAGTAGGTCGGCCATGTGGTGCTGGCCGTCGTTCTCCTCGTCGGTTCCGCTGACGCTGGGGATACGCAGGGCGACACACAGTTCGCCCACCATCGTGTCGGTGAGCGCATCGACCTGTTCGAGCACCTTGGCGTGTGCGTCTTCAGTCATCAGCGGAGCCTACGGCTCGGGCTCGACCCGCGCTGCCGCGCACGTCGTACTATCGGGCCATGCCTGGCGCCGCTGTCGACGTGATCAACCAGTTCGGTGCCGTCGAGGACGATCAGCGTTACACCCGGCTGGTCGAGCTGTTCACCGACGACGCCATCTACTACGACCCGTTCGCCGGCCCGCAGCGCGGCAAGGCAGCGATCGCCGAGTTCATGGCGCACATGGAGCAGGTGGTGCCCGCATCGGGCGCCCGCTTCGACAACTGGGAAACCCAGGCCGACACGGTGTGCGGGTGGTCACGGTGG
>JAYTNH010000477.1:0-3359 GCA_043748395.1 Ilumatobacteraceae bacterium
AGTAGCACGGTGCCGTTGGCGTCGGTGAGCCCGCTGACATTCGGGAGCCCCGAGTTGGAGGCCACGACGGTGACATCGGCGAGCGGAACCGGAGCGCCGACGAACTGCGTCGCCGACGAGACGACCACAGTCACCGTTCGTGTGGTGGCGTTGAGCACGATGGGATCGGTGGTTGGCCGAGCGGTGGTGTTCTTGACGACCTGTACAGGTACTGCGGCCAGTACGTCGTACCCGGTCTTGCTCACCACTACGACGTAGTTGCGTGTACCCGTTGGGCCGGTCGGTACTTGGACGAACTCGAACGTACCGTCGGTCTCGGTGAGCGGGGTGTAGGTCTGCACCAGAACGTTGTCGGAAGCCCGACGCAGTTGGACAGTTGCTCCGGCCAGGTTCTCGGGAGATGCAACAGCGTTGGCCTTGCCTTTGACCGTGCCCTGCACGGTGCCGCGCGGTCCGGCGCAACGCGGGCTGAAGACGAGCGCTGCCCCCGGTAGGAACACCAGCGGCGACGGGCTGGAACAGTCGGCTCGACCATCGCCCTTCTTGATGGTGACCGTGTACGTGCCGGGCACATCGGGAACGGCGAGCGTGAAGTTACCGGCGGTGACTGGAGCAGAATACGTGACTCCATTGGCAACCACCTCGACAGTTGCATCACTGACCGGTACGTTCTCGTCGTCGTCGGTGACAAAACCCGACACGGTGGCGGTCTGCAACACGGCCCTCAGAGCACCAAGCACGGGGTTGCCCGTGGTCTCGACCACCACGGCCGTGGCCGGCGGAAGCTGGATGTGGCCAGTGAGGTCGATGTTGTTGGCGGACTTCACCACGAAACTGATGCTGTAGGCACCGGGCGCAACGTTGGCAAACTGCACCGCACCGGTGGCGCTGATCGTACCGACGGCATCGGCGCTGGTGGCGTCGAGCGTGAGGTGCGCTTCCAAAGCGGCGTACACCGCCGCCACTGCGGTGGGCGTGAAGGTCGCAGCTGCAGAGCAACACACGACGTTGAGCTGAACGCCGACGGTGCGCGGCGTCGGAACTATCTTCATGTCACCCGACGCCAACAGCCTGCTCGGGTTGGCCGGATCGGGCGGGAACGGAACCAGCAAGTTCTCGACTTCGACCCCCGACGCAACCGACGGATCGAGAGAGACCGTGGACGTGAGCGTTGCGAATCCGGGGGCGACAACCTCGACCTGTACGACGCCGGCTCGGAACACTATGTCACCGCTGTCGTACACACCGGCGGCAGGAATGATGTCGGTGACGGAGCCCGAGTTGGCGATGGGCGGTCGGGCATTGCTGTAGCTCACGATGCCGGTGAACTTGACTGTGGCACCCGGAACATCGAACTTGTCGGTGGTACCTGCCGGTGACCAGTAGGGGCGAATGGCAACCTTGGTCGGGGCCGGCAGCATGACAACGTTCAGTTCGGCATCTGTGTCGAGAGCCGGCGCAGCCACCACCCGGAACTCGGTCTCGTATCCGGCAGCAGCGAAGCGCAGCAGGTACTTGTCGACGATCTCGTCGCTCGCAGCATCGAACCCGGATGGCGCCAGACGATCGACGCGGTACAACCCGACCCCAGTGGAGCTGTGGCGCCCACGCTCGACGTTGTTGGCCGCAGACGATGCCGGGAACGCACAGCCACTCACTGTTGGCTCGCAGAAGTATGCGGTGACCGTGGCCCCTGTCAGCAGGGTGAAGTTGGTGCCGGTGGCCTGATCGACGGTACTGATAGTGCCGGTGATCGCACCGAGGCGGGTGAGCAGCAGGTCGGCTGTGACCACGGTGTTCAAGGCGACGGATGAGACGTTGACTGAACCCGACCGATAGTCGAGAGCTTCGCTCAACGCACCGCCGACCTCGTTGGCCGGCGCAGACACGATGTAGTCACCGATACGAGTGGCGTTCGGGAACGAGTAGTCGCCGTTTGAATCGGCGCGTGTGCACAGACCACGAACAAACTGTGGCGCGGCACCGACGGCGGCGACGTTCTTCTCGCACAGCCTGACCGCACCAACCGCAGGATCGGAGCGGAGGTAGGTCTGGTCGGGCAGCAGGGGGGTTCCGGGCGGAACAACCAACAACCTGCCGGTGGTGTCGTTGACCGGTCGCATGAACACGACGGCGTACGGCACCCGCGCCACGGAACCACCGACTATCTGATCGGTGAGCGCGCCCCGAACCGAGCCGAGCGGCGTCAGTGTGAGCGCGTACTCGTCGGACACCGCGTTGAGCGGAACCTGCACCCCCACCTTGATCAAGTCCTCGTGGCCATCGGCTGTGATCTTTACCTCCCACGACCCTGAGAGGAGGTCGGGGATGAAAAATGCGGCTGCATTGCCGGGCAGAGCCGTGAACGGCACCGCTGGACGGACTTGGCGAAGCACCACAGCACTGCCGTTGAGGCTGAGCAGCGGATCGGCCGAATCGACCCTGAGCAGAAGTCGCCCAGACGCTTCGACGCTGCGCGGCAGCACCAACATCTTCACCTGATCGAGGGTGCGAATGCCCCCTAGGCCGACGTCGGTGGCGAACACCACCGGGGTGTAGCCGAACCGTTCGAACGTCATGGTGTAGTTGCCCGGTGGGATGCCCGAGAGCACGAACGACCCGTTACCCGAGGCAGACGTGGTGCGGTACGACTTAGTCCCCTGCGACGCGATGACTCCGACACCGCCGCACGGCTGCTGCGTGATGCCTGGCTGACTGGCACTCTGCGGCAGCACGCACGAACTGAGCACAGTAGTGACGGCTTCTTGCGTGACCGCGCCACGAATGGTCGCTGTCGAACGCACAAGGTCATCGATGACACCGAGTTCTTTGAGGTTCGAGACGAGTGCCACCTGCCGAGCCGACGGCTGATATCCGTCGCCCGAGATGGTGAGGGCATAGTCGCCGAGTGAGAGGCCAGGAAACTCGAAGAAGCCAATGGGATCGTCGGTGCGGGTAGTGGTGACGATCTTGCTCTTGCCGTCGTCGATAGTGATCGTGAGACCGCCGACACCATCACCGTCGACTTGAACCAGGCCCCTCACGGTGCCGAGTCCTGCTTTCATCGTGGCGCTCAAACCGGTGGCCACCCCGCCACCGTCGAGCGGCTGGATGAGCGAAGCAGAGCCATATCCCTGTTTGGCAAACTGGATGACGTACGTCGCCGGCGTGGTGACACCCCGCAACTCCCACGAGCCTGTGCCGTCGGCTGTAGTCGTGGAGTACGACAGATCACCGCTTGTGATCGATACGGCGACGCCACCCAACGCCACGCCTGCACCATCGACCACTTGCCCGCCGAGCCGCCCCGCAGCTGGGTTGAGTTTGATCGCGAGGTCGATGCTGGCCTGTGTTCCATC
>JAYTNH010000478.1:0-1865 GCA_043748395.1 Ilumatobacteraceae bacterium
GACGTCGGCGAAAGAGTCCTGAGCGGCCACGTCACCTCCGCCGAAGCCGACCATCACGATCAAATTCGGGCCGCTGCCGAGGACCAGAGATGTCAGGCCCGAGAAGCTGCCAGCGACAGGCCCGGTTGGGCCGACGGGGGTTGAGGCACACTGCCCTGCATCGACCACGGTGTATGAGCCCGATGCGAGCGTGACGTCGACGTTCGAGCTTTCGGAGCGTAGGAATCCGCCGGAAACCAGATCGGCCTCTGTGACGTAAGCGCCGGACTGGGCCATGCTCGCCTCTTCCGCCGACTCGAACTGCTTGCGGTCGGCAGCACACGCTGAGTCGGTGCCTCTATCGGTGAGGCCACTCACCGCGAACACGGTCACGGTTGACAGAATCCCCAGGATCACGATGACGATGAGCAGTTCGACCAGCGTGAAGCCGTCGTTGTGACTTGTCTGGGGCGATTGCATGGTGGACTAGATCGGCCGCTGGGGCTGCAGCCTTGAGCAATTCGTGATGCACGGCGCGCGGGTCGTTGCCGCTCAGACCCGTTCGAGCACGACCACCGGAATCTCGCGCGCGGTGTTCGACTGGTACTCGTCGAAGTTGGGCATGAGTGCGGCCTGGGCGCGAAAGAGGCGGGCCCGCTCTTCGCCTTCGGTGATGCGCACTCGCGCCTTGAACGTGTCGCCCGGAACCTCGACGGTGACGTCAGGCTTGGCGACGATGTTGAGGTACCAGTGCGGGTGATTCGGCGAGCCGCCCTTGGAAGCGATGATCACGATCTGATCGCCGTCGCGGCTGAACACGAGTGGGCTGGTGCGCTCGAGGCCGCTCTTCGCGCCGGTGTGCGTGAGCAGTAGCAGTGGAGCGTTGGCGAACTGGCCGCTCACCTTGCCGTCGTTGGCCCTGAACTCGGCGATCACGTTGCGGTTGAACGCGTTGATGTCGGTTGCCCGGCGGATGTCGTTGTCGTCGTTGGTCACCGGGCGACACTAACTGCCTACCAGTCGAAGGTCTGACCGACCATCTGCTCCGAAACGGTCCACAGTTGCGCGGCAAGCGCCGGGTCGACCGCGTACGACCGCACGCCTCCGGCCGGGTTGTCGTCCTCGACATCGGCGACGTGACAGTCCTCGAGATACACCGCACCGCGGCCCTGTAGCGACGGTGACGTGGCCGCGAACACCGACGTGGCTGCGCCCGACTCGACGGTCTTGAACGTCATCGGAGCACCCGAATCGGCTCGACTCTGGAACATCTCGAAGTCTTCCGGCTGCATGTGGCGGCCGAGGTCGGTGATGATCACGCCGGGGTGCACTGCGAAGGCATGAATGTCGCGCCCACTGAGGCGGCGGTCGAGTTCGACGGCGAACAGGATGTTCGCGGTCTTCGACTGGCCGTACGACATCCACTTGTCGTACTCGCGGCGCTCGAAGTTGATGTCGTCGAACACCACGGGCGACATGTGGTGACCCCTCGAGCTGAGTGCGACCACCCGCGCGCCAGTAGTCAGGGTGGGTGCGATGAGGCAGGTCATCAGGAAGTGGCCGAGATGGTTGGTGCCGAACTGATTCTCGAAGCCATCGACGGTGGTGCCGAACGGACACGCCATGACGCCCGCGTTGTTCACCACGATGTCGACCGAGTCGTGTGTCGCGTTGAACCGATCGGCGAAGGCGCGGATGCTGTCGAACGATGCAAGCTCGAGCGCTTCGACCGAGACGTCGTCGTTGCCCGTCGACGACCGGATGCCGGCGATTGCGGGGTCGGCCTTGGCCATGTCGCGAGCCGTGATGACCACCCGCGCTCCTGCGGCTGCCAACGCGCGAGCCGTCTCGAGGCCAAGACCACCTGATGCACCGGTGACCAAGGC
>JAYTNH010000479.1:0-2002 GCA_043748395.1 Ilumatobacteraceae bacterium
CACATCGCGCCAGCCGAGCAGGCTCAAGCCTTCGTCGGCCACGATCGCCTCGATCGAGCCTTGCGCCTTCTCGGCAGCGGTGGCGTCGGCGGGCAAGAAGGCTATGCCAACTGCATACGCACCGGCGACGGGAAGCTCGAACCCGGCTACCGCACGCAAGAATCGGTCAGGAACCTGGATGAGGATGCCGGCACCGTCCCCCGTGTCGGGCTCGGCCCCCGTGGCGCCACGGTGCTCCATGTTGCAGAGCGAACCAATGCCCATCGACACGATGTCGCGGCTCACCCGCCCCTTGATGTCGGCGACGAAGGCCACACCACATGCGTCGTGTTCGAAGCGCGGGTCGTACAGGCCAGACGGCGCGGGCAGGCCCGCGTGAGGAAATGTTTGCATCGGTTTGTGCTGCTCCACGGAGTCGATGGACGGCTGGGTGGCGCACGGGACGACGCTGGCCCGAACGGTGCAATCATGATACTCACGAGCCGACGCAATCGCCAGCTCATTGATCGCTTGCATTGACACGGCGCGATACCGTTCGACCGACCGGAGGTCACGCCCCTTGCCCGAGCTGCACATCAGCGAACTCCAAGACCAGCTGACCCAGCACACCGCTCGGCTCGAGGCACGGCGGGGTGTCGGCATGCCCATTGCTGTGTCGCGCAGGTTCTTCGAGATCGGCGGCCTCGATCTTGGAGGCCTGCTGGCGCTGGAACTGTTCACCACCGTGGTGCCGATCATGCTCATCGGATGGAGCTACGCGACCGATTTCAGCTCGAAGTTGAGCTTCGGTGACTCGCTCATCCGACAACTCGACTTGTCGGGCGAGAGGGCCGAGCTGGTGCGCTCGGCGTTCACGTCGGGCGACGAACTGCGTTCCACCTGGACCGTGTTCGGACTCGCCAGCTTCTTGTTGTGGGGCATCCCCATGTCGGCAGTGGTGGCCAGACTCTTCGCCACTGCGTGGCAGCGGCCGCGGTTTGCGTTCTGGAGCGGTGTGTGGCGCGGCTCGTTCTGGTTCGCATTGTTCTTGGGGTCGCAGGTGGCCACGGTGAGCATCAACGCCGGACCGGTGCACGGCCCGCTCGACGCCATCCGCAAAGTGCTGGCGTTCGCGCCCTCGTTCGTGTTCTGGGCGGTGACACCGGCGATCTTGGTGCGCGACGGGGGTGCCGGGCGGCGCTATCTGTTGTGGTGCGGGCTCGCCGGCACCATCATCGACACACTGTTGCTCCGCATAGCAACGCGCATCGCGCTGCCGCTGCTGCTGGGCGGATGGGTCCCGTTCGGGCCGATCGGCGTGGCAATGGCGCTCATGACCTGGTGCACGGTGGTGGCGGCCTGCTGGGTAGTCACCGCATGCGTCACGGCCGTGGTGTGGGAACGTTGCGCACCCACCGCTGTGGTGATCGGGGCGCAGCGCCGCGCTACGTCGGCTCAGTGACGGTGTAACCGCGACGCTCGAGCTCGGCCGCGAGCAACCCGGCCGGCATGCCACGCACCAGATCGACCTGCTGTGCTTCGAGGCGTGCTGTCGCGCGCTGTGCAGCCGCCGCCGATGCCGCCGTCGCTGCGGCGGGGGCCTGCTGATCGTCGGCTTCGTGCTCTGAGTTGAGCAACTGATCGATGAGTGCCGATGCCTCGCCGGTCGCGAACTTGCCACCCGCTTGGCGTTGCGTGAGTCCAAAGGCACCGCGGGCCTCGCGAAAGCTCGCGTAGCCAGCCTTTTGCAGCAGCGCGAGCAGATACGACACCTGCTTGGCAGACGCCGGCGGGCCCGACTGTTGACCGAACGCCACGTCAGGTACCCAGTTCCGCGTCGCGATAGTGCGCACGGCACAGCAACTCGTAGCGCACCACGTCGCCGAACAGTGGCTGCTCGAATGTTCCCCCCGTGTCGCCCACCACCACTGTCTCGCCCTCGTAGGTAATCTCACCGTTCACCACGCGGGCGTTGTGGGTGGCTCGCGCACCGCTCCAACAGCGGGCCTCTACCTGCATGGGA
>JAYTNH010000480.1:0-1871 GCA_043748395.1 Ilumatobacteraceae bacterium
CGCCTGCGCGCGCACGGGCCAGCATGGCATCGAGGTGGGCGACCATTCGTTGGGTGGCGCTGGCATCGAGCTCGGCCACGAACTCGGCACCCTCGACACCGCTCGCGGTCTCGCAGAGCCAGCGCGCCTGAGCACGGCCGACCTCGTTTGCGGCCTGCTGCCACAGTTCGCGCCAGGTCAGCTCACTCATCGCCGGAGAGTTGGCGAGCCCGCTCATCGGCGCCGAGGGCATCGACAACAGCGTCGAGGTCGCCGGCCAGCACCTCGTGCAAGCGGTAGATGGTGAACCCGATGCGGTGATCGGTGAGGCGATTCTCTTTGAAGTTGTAGGTCCGAATCTTCTCGCCGCGGCCTCCGCCGCCCACCTGCGCCTTGCGTTCGACCGACATCGCCGACTCGTGTTCGTCCTGCGCCAACTTCAGCATGCGAGCGCGCAAGACCAACATCGCCTTGGCCTTGTTCTGGAGTTGGCTGCGTTCGTCCTGCATCGCCACCGTGACCCCGGTGGGTTTGTGGGTGATGCGCACCGCCGAGTCGGTGGTGTTGACGCCCTGTCCGCCCGGTCCGCTGGCGCGGTAGACATCGATCTGCAGGTCGCGTTCGTCGATGTCGATGTCGACTTCTTCGGCTTCCGGCAACACCAGCACCGTGGCCGACGACGTGTGGATGCGACCTGCGCTCTCGGTGACGGGCACACGTTGCACCCGGTGCGTGCCGCCCTCGTACTTCAGGCGGCTCCACGCCGAGTCGCCCGAGATGAGCAGGGTGATGCCGTTGATGCCGCCGAGGTCGCTGGCATCGTGCGACAGCACCTCGATCTTCCAACCGTTGGCAGCGGCGTAGAGCCGATACATCTCATACAGGTCGCGCGCGAACAGATTCGCTTCCTCGCCGCCCTCTGCGCCACGGATCTCCATGATGATCGACTTGCCGTCATCGGGGTCTTTCGGAAGCAGCAGCATGCGAAGCTCGGCTTCGAGTGCCTCGATCTGGGCCTCGGTGGCAGCGAGTTCGTCGCGCAGTGCATCGCGTTCGTCGTCGGTTGCCACGGCCAACAGCTCGCGCGCAGCTTGGGCATCGGCGACGTGCTTGTGATGGCGGCGCAGACACTCGACGACCGGCGTCAGATCTTTGTACCGCTTCGAAACCGTGCGCAGTTGGGCCTGATCGCCCACGATGTCGGGGTCGGACAGACTCGCCTCGAGTGAGACGTACTCATCTTCGACGGACGCAAGACGTTCGAACATCGGTCTGCCAGGCTACGGCGTGATCGGTGCAGGCGCGTCGACCGAGACGACGTCGACGGGCACGATGCCAATCGGTGTGTGCAGGGCGGCGGTGATCGCACGCTGCACCGGCAGCACATCGCGAGCTGGCATCACGATGACGCACTGCTCGACTTGGGTGACAAGACGCGCGTCGGTGGCGAATGGCACCACATCGAGATCGACACCGACGCAGCACACCACGGTGGTGTCGCCTTGCGGCCCGGATGCCACCGCCACGCAGGGCACGGCATCTTTCAGGTTCGTTCGCTCGACCGGCGGTTGAGCCGGCACCACTCGCGTCGCCCCGATGAGCTCTGGATGGGCGACGAGATGCGCGCGTAGCGCGCGCTCGGCCGCAAGCCTGTTGAGCGGGTGACCAACGGTTCCTGGACGGCGCTGCTCACTGACCGTGTTCACCACCTTGGCCAGTGCCTCGACGTTGGGTCGCACCCCATGCAGCAGCTGGAAGGCGTCGCGATCGTGAGCGCCAATGCCCACTTCAAGGCGGGCTTCACCAGATTCGGCATCGACGACCACCCGGCACACCTCGAGGCCTTCGACCTCTCCCACCAGTACTCCGTGTTCGACATTCGCGACCGCGCC
>JAYTNH010000481.1:0-1743 GCA_043748395.1 Ilumatobacteraceae bacterium
GTGTTGACGCTGCCCTGGGTGGCCACTTCGTGGGGCGTGCCCTTGCGCAACACTCCGCCTTCGCCCACATACGGGCCTTCGGTGTTCTCGCGGATGACCACGAACTCGTGGGGCTCGGTGTGCCCTGGCGACGTGCCGACGAACGGACGCTGGTTGATGTACAGGTCGAGCGCGAAGCGCATCTTGAGCAGCAGGCCGCGCTCGATCACCCCGGGCGGAACGGCCGGCGTGCCAACTGCGCCGAGCAAGATCGCGTCGAAGTTGCGCAACTCGTCGAGCGTGTCGTCAGACAACACCTCGCCGTCGCGCAGGTAGCGGGCACCGCCGAGATCGAACTCGACCGCCTCGAATTGAACGCCTGCCGCTCGAACAACTTTGAGGGCTTCTGCGGTGACTTCGGGACCGATGCCGTCGCCGCCGATGATTGCAATGCGGTGTGCAACACGCTGTGTCATAGAGCGGCAATCTATGGCTTGGACCACGATCTGCGCGAAAGAACGAGCCCAATGGCAGCTTCGATAGGCTTCACCGCCATGTCCACACAGCAGCTCTCGCGAGCGGCATTCGATCGTCTGAGGGCCGAACACCACGACCTCACCACCCGCGGCCGCATCGAGGTCGCCCAGAAGATCGAGGTCGCCAGGCTGATGGGCGACCTCAGCGAGAACGGCGACTACCACGCCGCCAAAGACGAGCAGGGCCACATGGAAGGCCGCATCCGTCACCTCGAGCACGTCCTCGAAAACGCCGAGATCATCGAGCGCGGCGAAGACGGTGTGGTGTCGGCCGGGTCGGTCGTCACCATCGTGTACGACGGCGACGACCACTCACTGGCTGAGCGCTACCTCGTGGGCCACATGGAGGAACGAGTCGGCGAACTCGAAGTGATGAGCCCGCAATCACCGCTGGGATCTGCGCTCATCGGGGCCACCGCAGGCGCATGGGTCGAGTACCAGGCTCCCAACGGAGCCCTGCGCGTGCAGGTGCTCAAGGTCGAGTTCCACTGAACACAACGATCGAGGCGCCCGATCTTCCGCCGGGCGCAGCGATGGAACTGCCTGGACGAGGCACCACCTTCGTGCGCAGCATCGCGGGACCGCCCGGCGCGCCCACGGTGGTGCTGCTGCACGGCTGGACCGCCACCGCCGACCTCAACTGGTTCACATGCTACGAAGCGCTCGGCCAACACTTCCGCGTGGTCGCGCTCGACCATCGGGGTCACGGTCGGGGCATTCGGTCGCGCAAGCAGTTCAAGCTTGCCGATTGCGCCGACGACGCAATGGCCGTGTGCGACGTGCTGGGCATCGAACGCGTGATACCAGTGGGCTACAGCATGGGAGGCCCGGTGGCGCAGCTGATGTGGCAGCGCCACCCCGCGCGTGTTCAGGGATTGGTGCTCTGCGCGACGGCGTCGTACTTCTCGCGAACACGTAACGAGCGGCTGGGCTTTCTCAGCCTCACGGGCCTCGCCGCCGTGGCACGGCTCACCCCAGCGCAAGCACGGCTCTGGCTCACCGAGCAGCTCTATCTGCAGCGCAAAGTGGGGCAGTGGGAGCCGTGGGCGGTGCAGGAAGCCTCGATGCACGAGTGGCGCACCGTGCTCGAGGCAGGCAGGGCGCTGGGCAACTTCAGCTCACGAGAGTGGCTCGCCGAGGTCGACGTGCCCACGGCGGTGCTCATCACCATGCGCGACCGGGTGGTACCGGTGCAGCGCCAGATGCGCGTGTTCGAGGCAATCGCCGG
>JAYTNH010000482.1:0-2336 GCA_043748395.1 Ilumatobacteraceae bacterium
ACGGTGACGCACGCGAACCCGGCTGCCATCAGCGCCGGGCCGCTCACTCCGCCGCTGTCGTACCAGCGGGTGGCGGGCACTGAAGCAATCGCCCGCCCCATCGTGCCGGCACCCACCATCAGGCCGAGCCCGCGTGCGGGTGAACCGGGTACCAGGTTCGAGCCGATGGCGAGCGCGCTCACGATGGCGAACTCGAAGCCACCGATGCCCACTGCGAGCGCGACGAGGCCCACGCCGAGGTGCCCATGCCACAACGACAGTGCGACACCTGCAGGGACGATCATCGCCGCGCCCAACGCGGCGCTCCACTCTTTGCCCCAGCGGTCGGTGCGGCGGGCGGACGTGACCGACGCCAACAGTTCGCCGAGCCCGAGGCCGACCACCACTGCCGAGATGGTGGCCGGCGTGAAGCCGAAGTCGTCCTCGAGCCAGGTGCCGAACGTGACGAACAGGCACTGCGCCGATGCCATGAGCGCCGATGCCCCGCCGATGATCACCCAGCTACGCGTGGCCAAGGGTGTTCGCTCGCGGGCCGTGGGCACCAACGACGAGTGCGCTTGGAGCGCTGGCAACCGCGCCAGCACCACCAATGCCGAGACCGTCACGGCGGCGGCACCGGTGAGGTAGCCGACCCGCCAGTTGGTGGCGGCTGTCACCAACCCCATCACGCTCACCCCGATGAGCAGGCCAAGCGCCCACGATGTCTCGGTGAGGCCCACCACTCGGCTACGGCGGTGATAGGCGACGTGGTCGGCGATCCATGAGCCCATGCCCAGGTCGAACATCACCTTGCTCTGGTTCAGCACCATGAGCGACACGGTCAGCATCACGATGCCCTGGCTGCCCGCTGCCACTGCGGTGCCGATGGCAACTCCGCCGAGCCCCACGGCCATGGCGGCGCGGCGGGTCATCCGATCGACCAGCCGGGCGTTGAGCGGTGACAGCATGCCGGTGAGCTCGCTGAGCGCGATGGCGATGCCGAGCTGATCGAGCGAAGCGTGCGTGCCGCGTGCGATCGTCGCAAGAAACGGTGGCGCGAACCGATAGCACGAGTTGGCGCACAGTCGGGCCACGGTGAGTGCCGTGATGTTCTGGCGCACCTCTGGCGGATACGACTCGTCGAGCATCCGGTCGAGCACGGGTCGACGCTATCGTGTTGCACCCGTGGCCCTGATTGTGCAGAAGTACGGCGGAACTTCGGTCGCCGACCCCGATCGCATGCGTGCGGTTGCCGACCACGTGGCGTTCACGCGTCGGCACGGCAACGACGTGGTGGTGGTGGTCAGCGCGATGGGCAAGGCCACCGACAACCTCATCAAGCTCGCCAACGACGTGTCACGCACGCAGCCGGGTCGCGAGATGGACATGCTGCTCACCACGGGTGAGCGGGTGTCGATGGCGCTGTTGTGCATGGCCCTGGCCGACCTCGGGATCGAGGCCAAGAGTTTCACCGGTAGTCAGGTGGGCATCATCACCGACACGGCGCACATGAAGGCGAAGATCCTCGAAGTGCGCGGCGATCGAGTCCGCGAAGCTCTGGCTGAAGGCAAGGTGTGCGTCGTCGCCGGTTTCCAAGGGGTGAGCATCGACAAAGAGATCACCACCCTCGGCCGCGGCGGTAGCGATACCACGGCGGTCGCGCTCGCGGCCGCTCTGGGGGCCGATAGCTGCGAGATCTACACCGATGTCACCGGCGTGTTCACGGCCGATCCGCGCATCGTGCCCCAGGCCCGCAAGTTGCCGCGCGTGAGCTTCGACGAGATGCTCGAGATGGCAGGCGCCGGCAGCAAGGTGCTGGCGCTGCGCAGTGTCGAGTTCGCACGCAACCACGATGTACCACTGCACGTGCGGTCCAGCTTCACCTGGGAGCCGGGCACGTGGATCACCCTGCACGATGCCGTTCTCACTCGTAGTCTCAATCTCGGCAGTCTCAACTCCAGTCTCAACTCCAGCGGAGAGCCCACCATGGAAGAGCCCATCATCTCTGGCGTCGTCACCGACACCAGCGAAGCCAAGGTCACCATCGTTGCCGTGCCCGACCGGCCAGGCATCTCGGCGGCGTTGTTCGAGCCGCTCGCAGCTGCCAACGTCAACGTCGACATGATCGTGCAGAACACCAGCCACGACGGCACCACCGACATCAGCTTCACGATGCCCAAGGCCGACATGGCCGCTGCCGAATCGGTGGTGGCACGAGTTGCCGCCGAGGTCGGCGCAGCCGGCATCGATCACGATGCCAACATCGCCAAGGTGAGCCTGGTGGGCGCCGGCATGAAGACGAGCCCGGGTGTCGCCGCCAAGATGTTTCGCACCCTGGCCGACGTAGGCGTCAACAT
>JAYTNH010000483.1:0-1649 GCA_043748395.1 Ilumatobacteraceae bacterium
CACCGGCCGAGCGAATCGCGCGGTCGGGTGAGGACACGTTGATGCTGTACACCGGTGGTACCACCGGCAATCCCAAAGGCGTCGTGTGGCGCCACCTCGACCTCTTCGGAGCATTGGCGTTCACCGCCTACGCCTCCGCGGGAATCGAAGTACCGACCACCGTTGCCGATGTCGGCAGGGTTGCCGCCTCGCTGCAAGCCGAGGGCCGTAGCCCGGTGATGCTGTGTGCGCCGCCGTTGATGCACGGCACAGCGCTCTTCCTCGCCATCGGCGCCTTTGTGATGGGCGGGTCGGTCGTGTTGCTCGGCGGTCGGTCGTTCGACGCCGACGAGCTGTGGAACCTGGTGGAGCAACACCGGGTCACACAGATCTCACTTGTTGGCGATGCATTCGCCCGACCGTTGAATGAGGCGTTGGCGGCCGCCGAAGCGAGTGGCGTGGTGCGCGACCTCTCGTCCGTGACGCGCATTGTGTCGACGGGCGCAACGCTCTCGGCGGAACAGAAGCGGGCGTTCCAGCGTCGTGTTCCCAACGCAATGATCTTCGACATGATCGGTGCCTCAGAGGGCGGCCCGTTTGCGGTCTCAATGACGATGCCTGGCCAGCAACCGCCAGAGACGGCGGTGTTCACCGCCGCAGCCAATGTCGTGACCATCGACCCCGAGACCGGGGCAGTGCTGCCCCGAGGAAGCGCGACCCCCGGAATGCTTGCAGCAGCCGGGGCCATGCCGCGCGGTTACTGGAACGATGAAGCCAAGACGGCAGCGACCTTCCGCGTGATCGATGGCGTTCGCTACACGGTGCCGGGCGATTTCGCGACCATCGCCGAAGATGGCACCGTGGCCTTACTGGGGCGGGGCTCCGTGTGCATCAATTCCGGCGGCGAGAAGATCTATCCCGAGGAAGTCGAAGTGGCTGCATGCAAGCACCCGACCGTGATTGATGCCAATGTCGTGGGCGTACCGCACGACCGTTTCGGCGAAACGGTCGTGTTGGTCTGCTCGGTGTCTGCCGCAACCACGGAGGCGGAGATCATCGCGACCGTCAAGCTGACGATTGCGGACTACAAGGCGCCTCGCCGTGTGGTGTTCGTCGACGAGGTCTATCGGGCACCAAATGGCAAGGCCGACTACCGATGGGCCCGCGACGTCGCCCTCGCGGCTACCTGACCAGCGCCGCGCCCCACCACTGCTCGAAGTGTGCGAGCACGGCGCGGTCCACGAGCTCGACAATCAGGCCGCTGGGTGGTTGTACATAGCTGAAGACGCCGTAGCCGTTGCCGTCGGTTGGGTCGCGCTGGGCACCGACGAGGGCCCACCCGGCGGCCACAAGTCGGTCGGTCTCCTCGGCGACGGCATCCACCCACACACCAAGATGGTGTGCGCCGGCATCGTTGCGACCATCCCAGAAGCTGCCCGCGGGGCCTTCCAATAGCTCGATGTGTTGCGGGCCCTCGGCCGAGTAGGTGTACTTGAGGTGCAGTTGCTGGAGACCACGCTGGGGCGTCCACAGGGTTTGCGCGGGGTTCTCGCGGCGCTCAGCCCACGTCACCCCCATGTTGGTGCCCAGCTCGGCCATCGCCACGTCGATGTCGGGCACTCGCACGCCGACATGGAAGACGTTCTGGTAGTCGATCATCACTCACCCAC
>JAYTNH010000484.1:0-5637 GCA_043748395.1 Ilumatobacteraceae bacterium
TCACCGGTCTTTGCCGACACGGGGAAGTACGCCGATGCGCCGAGCGCGGACGAAGCACCGAGCTGGGCGAGCACGGTGCGTTGCTTCATCGCGTCGGTCTTGTTGACGATGACGATTGCCGTCGCAAGGTCGAGGTGGTCGGCGACCCACCGATCGCCCGACCCGAACGGTTGGGTGCCGTCGATCACCAGACAGACGGCGTCGACATCGTGCACGCTGTCGAGTGCGGTGGCGTTCACCCGCTGGCCGAGCGCGGTGACCGGTTTGTGTAGGCCCGGTGTATCGACGAACACGAGCTGTGCCTCGGGGGTGGTGAGGATGCCTCTGATGCGCGTGCGGGTGGTTTGCGGCTTGTCGCTGACAATGCTCACCTTGCGGCCACACATCGCGTTGAGCAGTGTCGACTTGCCGACGTTTGGTCGTCCGACCAGGGTGATGAATCCGCTGCGCATGGGGCGTCCACCCTATCTGCGCCTTCAGCCGCCAGGGGTCACAGTGGTGGCTGACTCGAAGGGATCGACAACGTCGGTCGGTGCATCGAGGAGCGTTTCGTAGTCGCGTCGGGTGAGCAGTTGGCCGGGTTCGGCGAGTTGTCCGTTACCGAGTGGCACCGCGAGTTCGCGACCGTCCTGGCTGAACCTCACTTGCCCGATGCCTGGCCGGACGACCACCGTGAGCACGATCTGCGCCACCGCAAGCCGCTGATCGGTGGTGGGCATCTCGTTGAAGAACGCGAGCGGCAGGTCGATGGTTGCGACGCCTGAGCCGTCATCGCTCACGCGGACCTCGGGTTGTGTCGGCACTGCACTGCGTAGTCCGGTGCCGACCTCGCCGACCGGTCGACCCTGCTGTAGCGCCGACAACACTTGGGCAAGTGACGCAGGGCTCGACAGGGCGATGACGACGCTGTTGAGCTGGCCGCTGGCGATGAAGAACAGCCGCACGGGCTCGGTGGCGATGGTGGTGGTTGTGGCGATGTCGCTGGTGCTGGTCGCCGGTGTGGTGGTGCTTGTCGACGTAGAGGTCGATGGCGGGATGGTGTCACTCAACTCGAACGGCACTTGATCGATGCGCTGCACCGAACTGTCGGCGGTGACCCCACAGGCAACCCCGACGGTCGCGATGACACAACAGATCGCCAGTATCCGTTTGCGCATTACATCACCTCCATGAAGCTCACCTTGAAAACGGCGCCGCCGCCGGGACGGTCTTCCACCCACGCCTCGCCGCCATGGGCCTGGGCATGTTCGGCGACGAGCGCGAGACCCAAGCCGGTGCCCACTCGATGGCGGGCTGCACTGCCGCGGGCGAAGCGCTCGAAGATGCGCGAGCGCTCGCCGCGGGCTACCCCGGGTCCGACATCTTCCACGCTGAGGATCATGCCCTTGCGTGCGTGCGGTTCGACCGACACGCGCACCGGACCACCCCCGTACTCGCGGGCGTTCTCGAGCAGGTTGGCGAGAATGCGTTCGAAGCGCAGCTTGTCGAGCCGTACCAAGGTGGACACCTTGCGGCTGATGTCGATGGGAACATCTGCGAAGCCGTAGCGCTGGGCGATGCGTCTGACCAGTTCTCCGAGGTCGACCGGCTCGCGGTTGAGTTCGGTGGATCCGGCGTCGATGCGCGACAACTCGAGCAGATCGATGACCATCTGATCGAACCGCCTCACTTGCGACACCACTACGTCGAGCGCCTGCCGGCTGCGATCGGGTAGGTCGGCCTTGCGTCCATCGAGCACTTCGATCGCGGCGCTGAGCGCTGTGATGGGGGAGCGCAGTTCGTGGCTGACGTCGCTGGCGAAACGTGCCTCGCGTTCGATGCGGGTCTGCACGGCGTCGGCCATGTCGTTGAACGAGCCCACCAGGCGAGCGAGGTCGGGGTCGTTCTCTGGCTCCATGCGTGTGTCGAGTCCACCAGATGCGATCTCGCCGGCCGCGCTGGCAACACGTGACAGCGGTCGAAGCAACCGGCGACTTGTCGACCAGCCGAGCCCGGCTGCGAGCAGGGTGGTGGCGCCAATGCCGATCGCGAACGCAGCCGCGATGGCACGCAGTGTGCTGTCGGTATCAGCCAACGGGAAGACCTCGTAGTACTGGGCGTCGGCAGCTGCGATGTACACGCCGACCGCGATATAGGGCTCGCCATTCAGGCTGAACCGCTGGAGCGCGCTGTTGCCCTGGCTCACGATGGTCTGGAGATCGAGGGGGAACGAGTCGGGTTGGAAGCGCACATCGGAGGGGATACGCACGTTCGGCGCAATGACGAGCAGCGCAAAGCCCTCGCCCTCGGTGCGCAGTGTCGGGATGAACAGGCCGATCGTGCTCGGGTCGGTGAGCAGTTGGTCGCGCACCGTTCTGGCATTGCTGAAGGCCTGAGTGCGAGCAACCGAGGTGCGCTGATCGACGAGGAATGAACGCGCCACCGCATACGTGACCACCGCGAGAGCGAGGCTGGCCACGAGCGCCATCAAGCTGAAGAAGAGGGTGACGCGCGTACGCAGTCGCAAGGAGCGGCGGCGGCGCAGCGGTTCGGTCACCCCGCCATTCTGCCCGATGCCAGCGTTCTGTCGTGCCTGTTGGCTCGTTCCGCCGTGCCCGTTGGCTCGTTCCTCGCTGCCGGTGAGGCACCTGGGGGAGGTAGGTACCCCACCGAGGCAGCGTGAACGCTTGTATCCTGCGGGTCGAATGTGACGGGATCACACTCGCATTGTGCGTTTTCTGTAACAGATCGGCCACGCTGTGCACTCTTTGCTCTTTATCGAGGATGACGACGCCATTCGTCTAGCGCTCACCTTGGCCCTCGAAGACGAGGGCTACGAGGTTCGCGAGGCCGAAGATGGCAAGGCGGGCCTCGCCGCATTCGCCGAGCACGAGCCCGATCTCGTGCTCCTCGATCTGCGTCTGCCCGACATGAGCGGTTTCGAGGTGTGCCGCAGTCTGCGTGCCTCCAGCATTGTGCCCATCATCATCGTGACCGCGCAGACCGACACCTACGATCTCGTCGCCGGCCTCGAAGCCGGCGCGGACGACTATGTCACCAAGCCGGTAGTACCCAAGGAGTTGGCGGCTCGCATACGAGCAGCGTTGCGCCGCGTGCAACTCCGAGAACCTCCGACAAATGCTCCACCGAGTCGCTTCGGCGATGTCGAGCTGCGGCGCGAACAGGGCATCGTCCTCAAGGCTGATGTCGAGCTGAGCCTCACCAAGACCGAATTCAGGTTGCTGTGCGAGTTCGCCGACCATGCAGGCATGGTGTTGTCACGTGACCAACTGCTCGAACGGGTGTGGGGCTACGAATATCTTGGCGACAGCCGTCTGGTCGATGCCCACGTGCGTCGTCTACGCGTGAAGATCGAAGATCAGCCAGACGAACCCAAGCTGCTGGTCACCTCGCGCGGCATCGGGTATCGGCTGCTGTTCTGAGCAGCAGCCTCAGCTTGGCATTTGCCACGAGGGCTGACGCTTCTCGGCGAACGCGCGCATGCCCTCGGCTGCTTCGCGTGAGCCGAACAGCGACTCGGAGAGCGCCTGCATCGCGGTGAACGCGTCATCGAGCGAGTGAGGGAGGGGCTGTCGAAGCAGTGCTTTGGTGGCGGCGACCGCTTGGGGTGCGCCAGCGAGCACCCCGGCCACCAACGCACGCACCGTGGCATCGACGCCGTCGACGTCATCGGCAAGGTGGGTGACGAGCCCCATGTCGAGCGCAGCGGCTGCGTCGAACACCTCGCCGGTGAGGAACGGTGCAGCCAGTTTCGACCACCCACACCGGTGCAGGATGGGTACCGAGATGATGGCCGGTGCCACACCGATGCGAACCTCGGTGAACGCGAAGGTGACCGAGCGCTGCACCACCACCAGATCGCACCCGGCCATGAGGCCGACCCCACCTGCGCGCACCGAACCGTTCACCGCGGCAATCGTTGGCTGGGCGCTGAACATCAGCCGCCTGATCGCATCGACCATCGGCGACGAGCCGGTTGGCTGCGCGTCGGGATCGGCTCGCTCCTTCAGATCGGCACCGGCGCAAAATGTAGGTGCGGTGTGGGTGAGCACGATCGCCCGAACGTCGGGCTGTTCGGCGCGATCGAGTGCGGCATGCAGGTCGGTCAGGAGCTGACGCGACAACGCGTTGCGATTGGCGGGGGAGTCGAGCGTGATGGTGGCAACCCCGTTGTCGACGTCGACACGCACGAGTGGTTCGGCCATGCGTTCGACCCTATCCGCCTGGGCTTTCGTCTGGGTCGGCATGGGCAGGTTCCGTGATGTCGCGCAGGAACTGTTCGGCCTCGGAGCGTTCGCGCGTTCGTCGCATGGGTGGCAGGGCGCGAACGATGTCCCATCGGTAGTTTGCCTTGCCGAGCCTTGGGTCCATGACCGCCACCACACCCCGGTCGGTGGCCGTTCGGATGAGTCGCCCCGTTGCCTGGGCGAGCAACATCGCTGCGCGGGGAAGGTCGATCTCGGTGAACGCTGATGATCCGCGTAGCTCGCGACGAGCAGACAGCAGCGGATCGTCCGGGCGTGGAAACGGGATGCGATCGATCACCACGAGGCTCAGCGTGCGCCCGGGAATGTCGACCCCTTGGAACAGGCCGGCAGTCGCGAACAGACACGATGTTTCGTCGTCGGAGAACGCCTTCACCAGTGCCGTTTTCGGAAGGTCGCGTTGTGTCAGCACGCGGTACGGCACGCGCGCCCGCACTGCGTCGGCGGCGGCGTCCATCGCCTTCCAACTCGTAAACAGCGCAAGCGTTCGCCCACCTGCCGCGGTAATCAGCGCGGCCAACTCGTCGTGCACACCTGCGGCATAGTTGGCCGACCGGGGGTCGGGAAGATGTAGTGCGCAGTAGAGCAAGGCGTTCTTCTCGTAGTCGAAGGGGCTGCCCACGTCGAGTTCGTCGTGGGGCAACTCTGCCAGGCCAACGCGGGCCGGCAGGGAACTGGGGATGGTGGCGCTGGTGAGCACGGCAGTGCACTTGTCCCACACGCCAGCGGCGAGCACCGGACCGACATCGAGTGGAGCGATCTCGAGCCGCGGGAACTCTGGTCCACCCGACACGAACGACACGAAGCCCTCGCGGGCCGTCAGTGCCACGTCGATCGCCTCGATCAACCGTCCGGCGATCTGTTGCGCGCGTAACACCTTCTGCTGTGCGTCGGGTAGGTCGGTGCTGATCGCGCGGAGCGCCGTGAGCGACGCATCGACCCGACCACGCGAGTCGATGAGCGTCGACTGCAACACGTCGGGCAGCGGCGTGGTGAGTCGGTCACCCAACCATGGCGTGAGCACCTCGCGGAGAGCTACCGACGCCTCGGCCACCGCACCCACGGTCTTGGGGTCGTGCAGGATGCTGCCGAGCGCGCCGCTGAGGTTCGTGAACTGCCCTGGGCTGACCTGCACTCCGATGGTGTCGCTCATGATGTCCTCGAGCTGATGCGCCTCGTCGACGATGAGCACCGAATGCTCGGGCAGCAACGTTCCGCCACTCGCCACATGCAGCCCGTACAGGTGAAGGTTCACCACGATCACGTTGGCGGCAGCGGCGCGGCGTCGTGCCAGTTCGGCGAAGCACACGTCGCCCATCGGGCACTTCGTGGCACCCGGGCACTCGTCACTGCCCACACTCACCGCCCGCCA
>JAYTNH010000485.1:0-2436 GCA_043748395.1 Ilumatobacteraceae bacterium
TCTCGCCACCGAAGAGGTTCTGGTACTCGGTGTTGTCGAGCGCCACTTGGGAACTCGCATCGAGATAGCTGTCTTGCCCAGTGGCGAAGTCGAGTTGACCCAACCCGATCACGAACACGGCGGTCACCGCCAGCACAGCACCGATCACCCACGATGTTCGGCGGCTCACCACCTCACCCAATACGCGCCAGAACCTGCCCATGTGACCCTCCTCAGCTAGCGCTCACGTTCTGAACGTACAACGCTGCGGCAGTTGAGAGAAGGGCCGTTCGTCCCGCTGTCAAACCGCTGTCAAACCGCTGTCAAACCGCTGGTGACCTACCTTACGGGGGCGGCAAGGCGCAGTTCGGTGAGACCCCGGATGACGAACGTGGCGTGATACTGGGGCTCGCGCTCCAGGTTCAGTTCGGGCAATCGCGCTGCGAGCAGCGCTACCGACGCCTCCAACTCTTGCCGCGCGAGGGGGGCGCCCACGCAGAAGTGGATGCCGCCACCGAAGCCGATGTGAGCAACCTCGCCACGGCCGGCATCGAACCTGTCGGGCTGCTCGAACCGGCGCGGGTCGCGCTGCGCCGACCCGAAGAGCATCGCGACTTCGTCACCGACGGCTATTGGCTGGCCTGCAATCTCGATGCCGGGCTCGAGCGCCCAGCGTTCGAACATCTGCAGTGGGGCATCCCACCGCAACATCTCCTCGACAGCCACCTTGGCCGGCACCTCACCGGCCACGACGCGCTGCCACTGCGCCGGGTGCTTCGCGAATGCGCGAAGGCCGTTCCCCAAGGTGTTCACCGTTGCCTCGTGGCCGGCTTCGAGCAGCACCATGGTGGTCGACACGATCTCGTCCTCGCTCAACATGTCGCCAGCATCTTCCACGGCAGCCAACTCCCCCACGAGTAGCCCGTCGGGCGAACGTCGCTTGGCGGCGATGAGCTCGCGCGTGTAGGCGATGTAGTCGGCGGCGGCGCGGTTGGCGGCAATTCGCACTTCGTCGGTGGTCGAGATCTCGTACATCTTCACGATGGCGTGCGACCAGTCGAGCATCAGTTGCGTGTCGGACCGAGGCACCCCGAGCATCGAGCAGATGACCGCCACCGAGAACGGCTGTGCGTAGTCGGCGATCAGGTCGAAGTCGGACCCCTGCATACACGACTCGAGCAACTCGATCGAGAGGGTGTCGATGGAAGGACGCACAGCCGCGACTGCTTTGGGCGTGAACACCTTGGCCACCAGTCGGCGAAGGCGAGTGTGGTCAGGCGGTTCGAGGCACAGCAACGACCACTGCTCGTGCTGGTGGAACGCAGCCCAGCGCGGATCGGGCTGCGACCGGCCAAGCTGCTCGTGCGTGTACAGGTGGGTGTAGGCGCGCCCAAGCCGACGATCGCGCAGCGTCTCGTGCACGTCGGCGAAGCGCGTGAGCGTCCACTGACCCGTGCGGTGGTTCCGGAAGATGGGAGTGGCCTCGCGGAGCGCGTTCAGCACCGGGTACGGATCGGCGATGAACGATGCATCGTCGGGATCGAAGCGAGCAATGAGGTCGGCGAGCTGAGCCACGGGCTCACCGTAGCCAGCGAGTCAGTACTGCGCGCTGTGGAACTTGTCCATCAGGTGCCGGCCGGCGCTGATCGGCGCATAGCGAGGAACTTCGCCCGGCACGACGCAGGTGGGGATGCACTCGATCTGGGCGTCCCAGTTGGCGTTGTGAAAGAACGCCATCGAGCGTCGCGTGCAGTCGGCCGTGGCATCAACTGGTGGGGTGACCACCCGATGCAAGGTGCTGCGCCAACGGTCGTTGGTCCACCTTGTCAAGGCGTCGCCGACGTTGACCACATACGCGCCCGGCGTAGAGGGCACATCGTGCCAGAGCTCGTCGACGCCGAACACCTGCAGCCCCCCGGGCGCAGCGTCCTGACGAAGGAGGGTGAGCGTGCCGTAATCGGTGTGGGCACCCGCCCTGAGCTGACCGGGTTCGGGCGATGTACCGCCCAGGTCGGGGTAGTGCAGCGCGCGCAGCGCAGCGGTGTGTCGATCGATCGCGCCATCGAAGAACGTTGGCGCGAGGCGAAGCCCGAGTGCCATGAGCTGCATCACACGCGCGGCGAGGTTGGCAAGTGTTTCGTAGTACGGCTCCCATGCCTGCTTCATGCTTGGCAGTGCTGGTGGCCACGGCGTGCGCGAGTACACGAAGGCCGCAGAAGCATCGGTGTGCAGTGCCGCCGGCCGGTCGATCGGCCCCATCGAGAACGTCTCTTTCAGATCGGGTGGTGTCTCGACGCCGAGCGAGGCGGCCAGACGCTCAGCCTGAAACGGCGCAAATCCATAGGCGTCGCCAGTCGGAATCGCCGAGGTCAACTTCTGTTCGGTGCCAAGCGCGAAGAAGTCGATGCCGGCCTGCCATGCCCGAGCTTCGAGACCGGGATCGATGCCATGGCCGAC
>JAYTNH010000486.1:0-2788 GCA_043748395.1 Ilumatobacteraceae bacterium
TGGGCCGATACCGACATGCCTGCCTCGATGCTCTACCTGTGGTGGGTGCTACTGGGCGCGATGGTCATGACGGCTGTGCTGTACGGCAGCCGCCGCCAGTTGGCCGCTGTTGCGCTCGCGTTCGGTGGCTTCGTGGCCGTGCCGTGGGTGCTCGAGTCGTACGTTGGCCGGTCGTCGGGCCTGTTCTGGCAGGGCCGCTACGCGCTGCCAGTGTTCGTCGCCGGAGTGCTCGCGTTGGGCGTCGGCGATGCCATGTCGCCCGCGCAACGTCGCCGCGTTACGCCGCTGTTGGTGGTCGGTGTGCTGGCCGTGTGGAACCTGTCGTTCTGGCAACAACTACGCCGCTGGGGCGTCGGCGAGAACGGGTCGCTGCTTGCGTGGGAGTGGGACACACGGGCCACGCCCGTGCCCTCGCTGCTGGTCATGTCCACGTTCGCCGCGGGCTCATTGCTGCTCGGATGGATGGTGCAATCGTCAGGGAGCTTCCGATCTGCACGTTCGGCGATTCCCCGATCGCGACTGTGCACCCAGGACGATCTTGACTCGCCGGCGTTTCTCAGATGGATATCGACCCTCGGTGAACCGAAGCCTCGACCGCATCGCAAGCAATGGGAGTGGGCGTTCATCGCCGAGCAACTCGAGAACGCCGGACTGCTCGAGGTCGGCCGAAAGGGACTTGGATTTGCCGTCGGGCGCGAACCACTGGCATCCGGGTTTGCTGCGCGCGGCGTGCAGATTCTTGCAAGCGATCTCGATACCGAACGCGCCGTAGAAGTCGGGTGGGTCGAGAGAGGTCAGCATGCCGACTCGCTGGCAGGGCTCAACGAACGCGGACTGTGCGAACAGACCGAGTTCGATCGACTCGTCGCGTTCCAAGTCATCGATATGACTGACTTCGACGCTGCCGCTCTGGGTGAGTTCGACTTCGTGTGGTCATCGTGCTCGTTCGAGCACCTGGGCAGTCTCGAGGCGGGCCACAAGTTCGTCGTCGATTCAATCGCCTGCCTCAAGCCTGGCGGTCTGGCAGTGCACACGACCGAGTTCAACGTCGGCTCCAACGAGGCCACTGTCAGCGAGGGCGGCACGGTCATCTACCGCCAGCGCGACATCGAAGCGCTGGCCGACGACCTGAGGGGTCGTGGCCACTTCGTCGAGGTCGACTACACCCGGGGCGCGCAGCCGACCGACTACCACGTCGACGTGCCGCCGTACACCCACGATCCCCACCTCAAGCTGCACCTCATGGGCTTCACGACCACCTCTATCGGCCTAGTGATTCGGCGGGGCCCGAGGACACTGCCTGCCGATGCAGCCGCAAGGCCGAACGAGTAGCCGCTTTGCAGCAGTCACCGAGCTCTGTCGTACCACCACGCTGGTTCAGATGGGTCGGCCACATTCGCACAACCCAAGTTGTGGCCATCGCGTTGGTTGGCCTTGCAGGGTTGCTCTTGAGGCTGTGGATTCGCGCTTCCCCCCTTGGACGAGTCGACTCAGACGAAGCCGTTGGTGGGTTGATCGCCCGCCATCTCCTGCGCGGAGAGTGGACAACGTTCTTCTGGGGGCAGAGCTACGGCGGAACGATTGAATCGATTCCGATCGCCGGTGTCATGTGGCTGACCGGTTCAGACAGCCTCGCCCTCACGACCGTGCCCATCATCGAGGCCATGTTCGTGTCGGTCCTCATGTACGCGATCGTCGCAGTAAGCCTCAGTCGCGCCCAGGCCACGCTCGCGGCCATGGCCACGTGGCTGTTTCCGCCCTGCGCAGTCATCTACAACAGCCGCGCCATGCTGTTCTACCAGCCCGGATTGATCTGTGGGCTGCTTGCGGTGTTGTGGGCCGAACGAATCCGGGCGAAGTCTTCGCGGGCGAGCCTGAACTGGTTTCTGCTCGGCCTGAGTGTGGGACTCGGCTGGTGGGCAACATTCCAATCGGTCTTTCTCACCTTTCCGGCAGTGGCGTTTGCGTTGTGGTTCGGCCGTCCTCGACTGAGCCAGGTGATGTTGGCCGCATCGGCATTCTGCCTTGGAGCTGCGCCGTGGATTGTCTACGCACTGCGCTACGACTGGCTTCCTCTGCGGCAACTAGGAGGGGGCGACGGGCGCGGGTACGCCCATCACGTGTGGTCGGTGCTCACGGTGGGGCTACCGATGCTGTTCGGGCTCCGCGAGCCGATCAGCGAGCGGTGGCTGATTTGGCAGGTGTCCGGGATGGCGGTTCTCCTGCTGGTGGGCTCGGTCGCCATCGCGCTCTTGCGGCGGCAATCCGCAAGCTGGGTGGCGCACCCGCTCATTGTGGGAATGGTCCTGTTCGTGCCGCTGCAGTCGTTGTCGATCAACGGCGGGTATGTCGGCTCGGGCCGGTACTACATCTTCTTGCTGCCAGGAGTTGCCTACTTGTTTGCTGTCGCAGGCACCCGACCGTGGTTCCGCGCCTCGCTGGTGATGCTCATGTTGGCTGGTTCGGTCACCACGGTCTCTCGCCTGCGCGCCACTGCGAACGCTCCGGGATCGATGGGAGAACTGCAATTGGCTCTCGAGCAAGCGAATGTCGGCCACGTCTATGCGGACTACTGGGTTGCCTACAGATTGGCTTGGCTCTCCGAAGAACGAATCATTGCCTCCCCCAGCATTGTCGATCGCTACCCCGAATGGACCGATTTGGTCAGGGCAGCAGATCGTGTTGCATACGTTCTGTACCTGCCCCTTGGCCCGGATCGAGCTAGCGCTCAACAGTTGATCTGCGGGTTAGAAGCAATGGGTGTTCCGTTCGTTCAACAGCTCGTCGG
>JAYTNH010000487.1:0-1666 GCA_043748395.1 Ilumatobacteraceae bacterium
ACAGGTTCTGGCGATGCCCGCCGAACCCACGCGCCCTCGCGTCTGCAGCCGTTCGAGCCGTTCATGGGTCATGCGCTTCCGGTGGTGAGCAAGGCCGAACTCGAACACAGTGCGTTCACCGAGGCACACCTACGGGGTAGTCGCCCCCATGGGTGGAGGGTGGCTTCGAGCTTGCCACTCATCGTCGGAAGTCTGCTTCGTGCGGGTGAGCCGCTGGTGTATGCGTACTACGACGGCATCGACAAGGTGGCTCACGAACGTGGCTTCGGCCAGTTCTACGACGCCGAACTGCGCGCGGTCGACTCGTTGGTGGGCGATGTCCTCGCGCAGCTACCGCCCGGAGCTGCGTTGGTCATCACTGCCGACCATGGCCAGGTTCAGGTCGGCGACAACACCATCGTTCTTCCCGACGACATGGTGCGCCTGACGCGCACGATGTCCGGCGAAGGACGCTTCAGGTGGTTGCACGCCCGGCCGGGGGCAGCCGGCGAACTGTTCGCTGCGGCACACGCGGCCTTCGCCCACCAGGCGTGGGTGGTCACCAAAGACGAAGTGATCGATGGCGGTTGGTTCGGGCCGGTGGTGAGCCCCCCGGTTGCTGGTCGGCTTGGCGATGTTGCGCTGGTGCCGTTCGCCGACATCACGTTCCACGATCCTGCCGACAGCGGGCCGTACCCACTGATCTGCCGACACGGATCACTCACCCCGGCCGAGATGCTCGTACCATTGCTGGCAGCAGCACCGTCATGAGTAGCGAAGGATTTTCCATGTCGACCGAACCAGCATCCGAGCCCACCGAACAACCGGCAGTTGTCACAGCCGCCATACAAACCGAGACGGTCACCATGCCGGCCAAGGTCATGCGCATCGGTTCGATGGTGAAACAGCTCCTCGAGGAAGTTCGGTCTGGCTCGCTCGACGAACCCACTCGTGAGCGTTTGGCCGAGATCTACGAGCGTTCTGTGGTCGAGTTGGCCGATGCCCTGTCGCCCGACCTGCAACAAGAGCTGCGCAACCTGGCCCTGCCGTTCGACGACGGCGAAGTGCCGTCTGAGGCTGAGCTACGAGTGGCCAAGGCACAGCTCGTGGGTTGGCTCGAAGGGCTCTTTCACGGCATCCAGGCAACGTTGTTCGCGCAACAGATCACCGCCCGCCAGCAACTCGACCAGATGCGCCAACTGCCTCCGGGGGCGATGCACGAGCAAGACGCTGCCCCGCAGCACACAGTGGCCGATCGTCCGGGCACCTATCTGTAGGTCGCGATTTGGGCTGCGGCCGCGCGCGGCTAAGGTCGAGCGAATCACATGGCTGTAAGCCAGTGAGGCACCCCAGCCGCACCCGTCGATCTCAGGAGGTTTTGCGCCCGTGGGCGATTCATTCACCCACCTTCACGTGCACACCGAGTTCTCCATGCTCGATGGCGCGGCGCGGCTCGACGAACTCGTCGCGAAGGCAGTGGCCGACGGTCAACCGGCGATCGGAATCACCGATCACGGCAACATGTACGGGGTGCTCGACTTCTACAAGGAGTGCCGCAATCAGGGTGTGAAGCCCATCATCGGCACCGAGGCCTACATGGCGTTCGAGTCGCGCACCGAACGCCCGGCTCGTCGCGGACGCATCGACGACTCCGGTGGCGACACCGAGGGTGGCAAGAAGCTCTACT
>JAYTNH010000488.1:0-6889 GCA_043748395.1 Ilumatobacteraceae bacterium
CTCGGCCAGGCGCAGGTGCTCGGAGCGCGAGGCATCCGCTGCAATGTTGTGTCACCTGGGCCGATCTTCATCGAGGGCGGCGATTGGGACATGATCAAGACCCACATGACCGACTTCTTCAACTCGGCCGAGAAGACCCACCCGGGCGGACACCTGGGCGTCGCCCAAAACATCGCCGACGCCGTGGCCTTTCTCTCGAGCGCTCGGGCCAGCCACATCAACGGCGTCAACCTCACGGTCGACGGTGGGTTCCTCAAGCGCGTCGACTACTGACATGCAGCTCAGTCACGATGTGCAGATGGACCTTCACCGACGTATGGTGCGTATCCGCCTGTTCGAGGAAGCGGCCGGACGATTGGCCGAGAGCGCCCGACTCCCCGGGTTCCTCCACCTCTATGTAGGTGAAGAAGCGGTTGCCTCCGGCGTGTGCGCGGCCCTGAACGACGACGACCAGATCACTTCCACCCACCGTGGACACGGTCATCTGGTGGCCAAGGGTGGCGACTTCAACCGCATGATGGCCGAGCTCATGGCCAAGTCGACCGGCTACAACAAGGGCAAGGGTGGGTCGATGCACATCTGCGACCTCGAGCTCGGCATGCTCGGAGCGAACGGCATCGTGGGCGCCGGGTCGCCCATTGCGGTAGGAGCGGCATTCGCCAACAAGTACCGCAAGAACAAACAGGTGGCGGTCGCCTTCTTCGGCGATGGCGCAACCAACATCGGCGCATTCCACGAGGCCGCCAACATGGCCTGTGCGCTCCACCTGCCCATCGTGTTCGCCTGCGAGAACAACGAGTACGGCGAGTTCACTCCCCGCAGCGAAACCATGGCGATCACCGACATCGTCGACCGCGCCGTCGGTTACGGCATGCCCGGCGTCATCGTCGACGGCATGGACGTCGTTGCGGTGCACGAGGCCGCCACGGCCGCCGTGGCTCGCGCTCGCGATGGTGGCGGGCCATCGTTGATCGAGGCCAAGACCTACCGCTTCTACAACCACCATGGCGTACAAAACCTGGGCCTCAAGTACCGCACCGACGACGAAGTCGCCGAGTGGCGCGAACGCGACCCCATCTTCAACTTCGAAGACAAGATGATCGAAGCCGGTACCACAACGCGAGCCGAGGTCGACGACATCTGGGCCGAACTGCGTGCCGGCATCGAGGCCGCCATCGTCTTCGCGGAAGAGAGTCCCTACCCGGAGGCCGACCAATTGCTTGTCGACGTCTACACGCTCGGAGGGGCACGATGAGCACGACCGAGGTCACCGACGTTCGTCAGCTCGCCTACGGCGGCGCCTTCAACGAAGCAGTACGTCAGGCCATGGCAGCCGACCCCGACATCTTCTGCGCCGGTGAAGACATCGGCGCGTTTGGCGGCGTGTTCCAGACCTACGCCGGCCTGCAGAAGCAGTTCGGCGCCGACCGCGTCGTCGATACACCGATCAGCGAGCAGGCCATCGTGGGGCTCGGGCTCGGTGCAGCCGTCAGCGGTCTGCGACCGATCGTCGACCTGATGTTCATGGACTTCATCTGTGTGGCGATGGACCAGATCGTCAATCAGGTCGCCAAGCTCAAGTACATGTTCGGTGGCACGGCCACCGTGCCGCTCACCATCACCACTGCCGGCGGCGCCGGACTCTCGGCCGCTGCACAGCACAGCCAGAGCCTCGAGGCACTGCTGTGTCACATCCCTGGCCTCATCGTGGTGTATCCGTCGAACCCTTACGACATGAAGGGTTTGATGACCTCGTGCATCCGCGAGAACAACCCCACCATCATGGTGAAGCACAAGCGCCTGCTCGGCATGAGCGGCCCAGTGCCCGAGGAGGCCTACGCCATCCCGCTGGGTCGTGCTGCGGTGTCACGCGCCGGATCTGACATCACGATCGTGGCGTGGGGTCGCATGGCCAACGAAGCACTGGCTGCGGCCGAGACGTTGGCGGCCGACGGTATCGACTGCGAGGTGATCGATCCGCGCACGCTGCAGCCGCTCGACATCGACACCATCGTCGAGTCGGCCAAGAAGACCAATCACGTGCTGGTCGTGCACGAGGCAGTCCGCTTCGGTGGTCTCGGTGCCGAGATCGCTGCCCAAATCCAGGAGCAGGCGTTCGACTACCTCGACGCACCCGTTGGCCGCATCGGAGCACCGTTCTCGCCCGTGCCGTTCAGCCCGGCACTCGAGAAGCACTACGTTCCCGAGGCCAAGAGCATCGCCGCAGGCGTACGCGAGGCGTTGGCCAGGCCGCTCGCGGTGGGCTGATCTGCGGTGCCCGCAACTTTGGTGGCAGCAACGGTCGGCATCATCACCAACCCCATCGCGGGAAAGGATGTCCGTCGATTCCTGGCTGGCGTGAGCCACACCAGCGACTCGGTGAAGATCGGCATCATCCGACGCACAGTGATTGCGGCCGTTGAGGGTGGAGCCACACGGGTGCTGCTCAGCGACGACACGAACCGACTCGCCGTTCGCGCCGTCGACGGTCTGCAATTCGACGCCGAGATCGAGTTGATCGACGAGCCACTCAGCGGTTCGCGTCATGACACCGTGGCGGCTGCGGCGCGCATGTGGAAGGCGCAATGCGGCGCCGTGGTAGTGCTCGGCGGCGATGGAACGTGCCGCGACGCCGCCATTGGGTGGCCGGAACTGCCGATCGTGCCAATCTCCACCGGCACCAACAACGTCTACCCGTTGCCACTCGACGGTACCTCGGCAGGAATGGCGGCCGGTCTCGTGGCATCGGGCCGCGTGCGGGCGGACGATGTGGTTCAGCAGTCGAAACGTGTGTCGGTCACCGTCACCGCCGACGGCCACACAATCGACTCGCTCGCGCTGGTCGATGCCGCCGTCATCGACACCACGTTCGTCGGCGCCCGCGCCGTTCTCGATGCCGACTCGATCCGAACGGTTGTTGCCGCCATCGCCACGCCTGCGAGCACCGGATTGTCAAGTATCGCGGGGCGCGTGCACCCCGTAGGGCGCTGGCAGCCAGGCGGAGTGATGGTAAGGCTCGGGGCCCCAGGCGCGGGCCGCGCAATTCGCGTCCCCATCGCCCCCGGATCGTTCACTACCGTCAACGTGGTCGAGATCGTGCCACTCGTCGAAGGGCAAGTCGTCGACATCAGCGGCAGCGGAGTACTCGCCTACGACGGTGAGCGCGACCGGCCCATTCCCCACAACTCCATCGTGACGGCGCGCATTGAACGATCCGGCCCGATGTTGATCGATGTCGAACGAACACTCATCCTCGCCGCTCGCGACCGGCGCTACGACTACTCACCGGAGAAACACGATGGCTACTAACTTCCAGATGCCCAAGCTCGGCCTCACCATGGAGGAAGGCACCATCGTTCAATGGCTCGTACCGAGCGGTGGAGCGATCTCTCCAGGCGACGCTGTGCTGGTAGTAGCCACCGACAAGGTCGAGACGGAGGTCGAAGCCGTCGTCGCCGGCCTGCTCCACCACCGCGGCGCGGTCGGAGACACATTTCCCTGCGGTGCGGTGATCGGTGTCGTGGTATCCGAGGGCGAAGCTGTTCCAGCCCCTACACAACCCGCTGACGTACCCGTCGGCACGGCGACGGTACAGACGGTCGTGGCGGTGGCCGCTGCTGTGGTCGTCACAGCGGCAAACCCCTCTGGGCGATTGTTCGCCTCACCCAACGCCCGCCGCGTGGCGTCGAAGCTCGGGGTCGAGATCAGTTCAGTTCGTGGCACCGGACCGAACGGCCGCGTCGTGAGCGCCGACGTCGAGGCCGCGGCACAGCAACTCCAAGCGACCCAGATGCCAAGGTCTGTCGGCCCCCGACCAACTCACGACGGGTCGAACGTGGTCGCCACCGTCGCCGCCCGCAACTTGGCCGATCTGCTCGGCGTCGACATCGCTGTCGTACAGCCCGACGCACGCGAACACCGCGTAACCCGCGACGGCGTCGCCGACTATGTACGTTCACGGCTTGCCGCCCCCCCTGCCATCACCGTCACTCCAACCACACCTGCCGCCCCTGCTCTGCCGGTGCCGTCGCAACAACCCACGCGGGTCATCCCCCTAACAGGCATGCGCGGCACCATCGCCAAGCGGATGCACGCGTCGCTCCACCAGATGGCGCAACTCACGCTCACGATGGATGCCGACGTCGACGCCCTCATTGCGCATCGCAATCTGCTGGCGGCAACCGGCGATGCACCGGGGTTCACCGACTACGTAGTGGCCGCTACGGCGCGGGCACTGAAGCTGCACCCCGCCGTGAACGCGCAAGTGACCACCACCGGCATCGCGCTCCTTCCCGATGTGCACGTGGGCCTTGCCGTCGCTGTCGACAATGGCCTGATGGTGCCTGTGGTGCGTCATGCCGACCGGCTCACGCTCGCCGAACTGGCGCTCACAACCAAGCGGTTGGCAGCCGCCACGCGCTCAGGCTCGTTGTCGCTCGCCGATCTCGAGGGCGGCACGTTTTCGGTCACTGCGCTGGGCATGTTCGGCGTCAATGCATTCACGCCGGTCATCAATGCCCCCAACGTGGCCATACTCGGCGTCGGGCGCATCCGTGACGAGATACGCCTCACCGACGGCGCCGTCACGGCCGCAAAGGTTCTGACGCTCAGCCTCACGTGGGATCACCGAGTGCTCGACGGAGCACCCGCCGCAGAGTTCTGCCGCACGGTCGTTGGCCTACTCGCCAAGCCTGATCTCCTCGACTGACGCATCTGACGCCATTCGCCTTTCATACGACACGGTCGAGTCGTTCGTCAAGATTTCGTCTTACTCGCGCCCGTGAGGTCACCCGCGGTGAACGCGTGACTACTGCTGCCGGCTCTGGCCAGCGCACGTGCATGGGGCGTCGAACGGGATAGCGGCGAAGGGCAACCTCTGTGCTTGCTCAAGGCCGATCACAGTTGAGAATGCCTTGACTTACGTTCGGCCAACAGGCAGTTCATGATGAGCGGAGCCACCGGCGATTCGTATCGCCCAACGCGCGGGAGATCACCTCATGCGGCTCGAATCCACCACACAACACACAGGACGACGGAGGCTCACAGTAGCGTTCGTCGCCGTTGGCGTCGCCCTGGCAGCAGTCGGCAGTAGCTCGACATCGACCGGATTGGCGTCGCAGTCGCCAGCCACCGCATCGGCAGCTCCTTCACTACTCGGTCGCAAGGTCGATCCAGGGCAGCCGGTTCCGATGGAGATCATCACCGACCGGTCGGGTGACCTGGCCCAGAAGGGCTATACGGGTCAGGGCATCGACATCGCTCTCGTCGACTCAGGTGTGTCGCCAGTGCGCGGGCTCGACATGCCCGGCAAGATCGTCTACGGCCCCGACCTCTCGAACGAGGGCGGCCAGCCGAACCTCGCCAACCTCGACACCTTCGGCCATGGCACGCACCTTGCGGGCATCATCGCCGGCAACGATGGCAACGAGGTGGGCGGCGTCGCCACCGGAGGCCGAATCGTCAGCGTGAAGGTGGCCGGTGTCACAGGAGCCACCGACGTAGCTCAGATCGTCGCCGGCATCGACTGGGTGGTCGAGCACAAGAACGACAACGGTCTGAACATCAGGGTCTTGAACCTTTCACTCGGCATGCCGGGTGTCGTCTCCAGCGTCGGCGATCCGCTCTCGGCGGCCGTCGAGCGTGCCTGGCGAGCCGGCATCGTGGTGGTAGCAGCTGCCGGTAACCGAGGCAACAACTCCAACGGTGTCGACAGCCCGGCCATTTCGCCATACGTGATCGCTGTTGGTGCCACGGATTCGTACAACACTGATGGCAAAAAGGACGAGATCTCGCCGTGGAGCTCGGGTGGGTCAGGCGTGCGTTCGCCCGACGTCGTGGCCCCCGGACGCTCGATCATGAGCTTCCGAGTTCCCGGGTCGATGCTCGACCAGGCGTACCCTGCAGCACGGGTAGGCGACACGTACTTCCTCGGGTCGGGAACGTCACAAGCGGCGGCAGCTGTCAGCGGATTCGTAGCGATGGTTCTGTCCAAGCAAGGGGATCTCACACCCGATCAGGTGAAGTACCTATTCATGGACGGTGCCAAGAAGGTCAAGAGCGGATCGGACCGAACCATGGGACGCGGGCGAATCGATCCGAAAGACGCAGCCAGCCACACCAAGGATGCCGGCAAGGCTCCCCTACAGAACTTCCCGGCAGCTCTACCCGGAGCGACAGGTACCACATGGACGGGAGGCGGCTGGAACGGTGCCTCGTGGTCGGGTGGCACCTGGAGCGGCGCATCGTGGAGTGGGGCATCATGGTCGGGTGCGAGCTGGTCGGGTGGTGTTTGGTCGGGTGCCAGCTGGTCGAGCGCCTCATGGTCGGGCGCTAGCTGGTCGGGCGCTAGCTGGTCGGGTGCTAGCTGGTCGGGTGCCTCATGGTCTGGTGCCTCATGGTCTGGTGCCTCATGGGCCGGTGCCTCGTGGGCCGGCGCAGCCTGGTTGGGAGCGGACTGGTCATGAGCATCACATCACGAATTGCACGCCAGGTGACGCTCGCAGTCATCACTGCGCTCGTCACCGCAGCATTTCCAATGACGGCCGGAATCACTTCAGCGGCACCATCCACTGACGGCACGAGCCTCAGCGATGTCGTCACCCAGATCGGAGCCGACCAACTCTGGGCGGCCGGATACACCGGCGACGGCGTAGACGTCGCCGTCATCGACACCGGGGTGGTACCCATCACCGAGTTCTCCACGACCAAGATCGTGGTGGGGCCCGACCTCTCGTTCGAGGGTGGCGTCCCAGCCGTCGCCGGCCTCGACACCTACGGTCACGGCACCCACATCACCGGTATCATCGCCGGCCGCACGCCCGGTGCCGATCCCTTGAACCCCAAGCAATCGGATTTCATCGGCGTGGCACCCGACGCTCGCATCGTCAGC
>JAYTNH010000489.1:0-3264 GCA_043748395.1 Ilumatobacteraceae bacterium
CCATTTCGACGACGAGCCAGAGATTGCCGAGCCTGCAGTGTCGGCGACCGATGCCGATGCTCTCGATCTGCCCGAAGTTCCGACCAATGCGGGCTTTGCGATCGTCGGAGCGCAAAGCCTGGCAGAGCGCAAAGAAGAGCTACGCGCCCAGAACATGAGCCTGGTCAGGCGACTGGTCGATCGCACCGGTCTGAGCCATGCCCGCGTTCAGAACGAACTGAACCGCCTCTGTGGCATGAAGTCGGTCGGCAGCGCCACCAACCGAGATCTCGAGAGTCGCCTCCGACTCGGCGAGGCATGGCTCACGAGAGCGTAGGGCTAGTGCCTTGCTGATCGATGACCGAACCCTTGATCTGCACAAAGGCCAGCCGAATGTTGGCAAGGGCGTCGCGTAGCGTGTTCGTTTCGTCGCCCAATCGGTCGCCGAGGCCCTCGACCAGGCAACCGACGGCGTCGATCGCCAGTGCCGCTTGGTTGAGTGCAGGCGGGTCGGCGCCAAGGTGAATGGCCGCCAACTCATACAGGCCCATCACGTGATTGACCACGACAACCTCGGCGGGTACCTCGCCCAACCGCTTGCGCACGTCGCCGAGTGCCCCGAGCGCGTCGTCGACGATCGTGTCGCTATCGACGGTGTCGGCTCGCGGTGTTTCGTCACGTTCAGTGGGTTCGCTGCTCACATTTGGTACCCTACCGGGCGACAACTGAGGCGAAGTGGGGTACATCGGTAACGATGTCACTCCCACCCGGCCACCACCACCGCTGCTGTTTCGGGCGACTGGTAGGGTGCGTCCGGGTCAGCGTACGAGCAACGAGCATGCCGCGTAGTGCGGGGTGTCTCACTTGTGTCGGTGGCTTCGCAGCAACCACACAGGAGGGGACCAACCCATTGCACAGGAGTGAGCAGCCATAGCACCGCCGCAGCAACCAGAACACCGGTACAACGAGCGCATTCGTGCCCGCGAGGTCCGCCTCATCGGCGCCGACGGGAACCAATTGGGCATCAAAGCCCTGCCCGAAGCCCTCACCCTGGCCCGCCAACTCGATCTCGACCTGGTCGAGGTCGCTCCCATGGCGAACCCCCCAGTGTGCCGGATCATGGACTATGGCAAGTTCCGTTACGAGGAAAGCCAAAAGGCCAAAGAGTCGCGCAAGAAGACCGTCCACGTGTCGATCAAGGAAGTGAAGTTCCGTCCCAAGATCGGCAAGGGCGACTTCGACACCAAGGTGAGACATATGCACGACTTCCTCGCCGATGGTCACAAGGTCAAGGTCACACTGCAATTCAGGGGTCGCGAAATGGCCCACCCCGAGCTTGGCTCGAAGATTCTCGACGCAGTACTCGAACAACTTGGCGATGACGCCAAGCTCGAGACGCAGGCCCGACTCGAAGGACGCAACATGACCATGGTCTTGGCGCCCGAGAAGAAGGCAGTTGTCAAGAAGCCCGACAGTAAGCCCGACAGTAAGCCCGACAGCAAGCCCGAAGATGCAGCCCCTTCGTCCGCCACCACACCCACGGCTACGGTGCCGGAAACGTCCGCAACGGACGTAGCTGAAGTAGCTGAAGTAGCCGAAGTAGCCGAAGTAGCCGAAGTAGCTGAAGTAGCAGCCGAAACGCCAGCACCAACAACACCGGACATCGTGTCAGACCCTGTCTGATCCGGTATCCACAGCCCACAGACCGAGCAAGGATCTAGCCATGCCCAAGATGAAGACCAGCAAGACTGCCGCCAAGCGGTTCAGCAAGACCGGTACCGGCAAGCTGCGCCGTTTGCAGCAGAACCGTCAGCACCTGTTCGAGAAGAAGCCTTCCACCCGTACGCGTCGTCTCGACGGCATGGTGGCTGTGCACCCTGGCGATGCCAAGAAGATCAAGCGCCTCCTCGGCGAGCGCTGATACCGGAACCAACGACAAGAACGACTGAGGAGACACCACCATGGCACGTGTGAAGCGCGCCGTTGCTTCCAAGAAGCATCGCAAGTCCACGCTCGAAAAGGCGAAGGGCTATTACGGAAACAAGAGTCGCTCTGTTCGGGCGGCCAACGAGCAGGTCATGCGCAGCGGGCAGTACGCATTCCGCGATCGCCGCGCTCGCAAGGGCGAGATGCGTCGTCTCTGGATTCAGCGCATCAACGCCGCATGCCGTCTCAACGACATCAGCTACAGCCGGTTCATTGCCGGTCTCAACGCCGCCGGCATCGAGATCGATCGCAAGATGCTGGCCGATCTGGCCGTCACCGATGCCGCTGCGTTCACCGCTGTGGTGCAGGCGGCCAAGGCGTCGCTCTGAGCGAATCGCTCGCCTACTCGAACCCCAAGGTTCAACGACTGCGGCGCCTCTTGGGGCGCCGCAGTTCGCGTTCCGACGAAGGTGCGTTCGTGGTCGAGGGTCGAATCTTGATCGAACAGGCCATTGCTGCCGGGTGGAACATCGAAGCTCAGTTCGTTGCCCCCGACGGCCAGGCCGTGCCGTGTGAGGCGCCTGTCTACATGCTCGCACCCAGCGTGATCGAGCGTGTGGCCAGCACCGAGTCGCCCCAGCGTGTGTTGGCCGTGGTTGCCGTGCGGCCGATGGCGCTGCCCGCCTCGCCGTCGTTCGTGATGGCAGCACACCACGTGTCCGATCCTGGCAACGCAGGCACGATCATCCGTTCCGGCGAGGCCGCCGGCGCCGATGCGGTGGCGTTCACTCCTGGCTCGGTCGACGTGTTCAACCCGAAGGTGGTGCGGTCGTCGGCGGGCTCGCTGTTTCGCATCCCGGTGGTCGAGGCGACCCTCGCCGATCTGACCAAAAGCGGTCTACGGGTGTTGGCGACATCGTCCCATCAGGGTCAGCCATACACATCGGTCGACCTCACCGGGCCTGTCGCGGTGGTGGTCGGCAACGAGGCGCACGGAGTGCCTGACGATGCGGCCATCGACGGCTGGATCACCATTCCGCATTCGGGAGCGGCCGAAAGTCTCAACGTCGCCATGGCTGCAACGGTCCTTGCGTTCGAGGTCGCCCGTCAGCGTCGTGAAACCCTTCGCTGACACCAGGTCGTGGCGCTACAGTGTTCAACATGTTGTCGACGATGCGATTTCGGTGCCCCCGGGTGTTCCGGGGTTGCGCGCCGACTTGCTGACGTCTCGCTGCCTCGACACTCGGGGGATCAGGTACCCCTGCAGTTCGAAACGGAAGGTGTGGAGATGATCGATCAAGTACTCGCGGCACGTGACAGTGCCGTGGCGCGTGTCGGCGCAGCGATGGTCGCCGCCGA
>JAYTNH010000490.1:0-2256 GCA_043748395.1 Ilumatobacteraceae bacterium
GCGCCGGATTGTTCCCCATGCCGATGAGTCGGCGAGTCGTCGGCTGGTGGTCGCCCGACCCCAGAGGCATCGTGCCGATCGACGGTCTATACGTGAGCAGTTCGCTCCGCAAACGCCTGAAGCAGTTCGATGTGCGGCTCAACACGTGCTTCGCCGACGTGATGGAACGCTGCGGTGATCCGCGGCGACCGCATGGCTGGATCACGCCGGCCATCGTCGACGCGTACACCCGTCTGCACCAACTGGGCTGGGCCACCAGTGTCGAGGTGTACCGCAACGACGAGTTGGTGGGCGGCCTCTACGGCGTACGCATCAACCGCCTGTTCGCGGGCGAGTCGATGTTCCACACCGTCACCGATGCTTCGAAGGTGGCGATGGTGGCGGCCGTCGAGTGGCTTCGCGCGACCGATGCCGAGTTGTTCGACGTGCAGTGGACGACGCCACACCTGGTGTCGATGGGCGCGGTCGACGTGTCGCGAAGCGACTATCTACGCCGACTCGCTGCCGCCGTTGCCTGAGTGCTCAACGCCAGAACGGTGCAGCGGTGCCGGTGGTTTCCCACCGGCACCGGCAGACACAGTGACGCTCGGGCTCCGCAGGCCGACCTCACCAGTACCGCCTTCAGGGATCCGCCAGAACCCCCGCACCGCAATCACAGAGGTTTTCGGCGAGCGCGCGAGAGAACTTGAGTGATTCTTGAAGAAAACTTTGCACCCACCAGAACATGGCGATGCACCGTCGCGGAGGTAACACTGCACACATGAGCCAACACCGTGACGACCCATGGATGATGCGCACCTACTCGGGCCATTCGTCGGCAGCGGCATCGAACGAGCTGTACCGCACCAACCTGGCCAAGGGGCAGACAGGGCTCTCGATCGCGTTCGACCTACCCACGCAGACGGGCTACGACCCCGATCACGTACTGGCACGCGGCGAGGTCGGCAAGGTGGGGGTGCCGGTGGTGCACCTCGGCCACATGCGCACGCTGCTGCACGACATTCCCACCGATCGCATGAACACGTCGATGACCATCAACGCCACGGCCGCCTGGTTGCTGGCGCTGTATGTAGCCAACGCCGACGAGCACGGCGTTGCGCCAGCGACGCTGCGCGGCACCACGCAGAACGACATCGTCAAGGAGTACCTCAGCCGCGGCACCTACATCTTCCCGCCAGCTCCCTCGCGGCGGCTCATCGTCGACATGGTGGCCTGGTGCGTGCAGCATGCACCCAAGTGGAATCCGATGAACGTGTGCAGCTACCACTTGCAAGAAGCGGGCGCCACGCCCGTGCAAGAGATCGCCTTCTCGCTGGCCACCGCCATCGACGTGCTCGATGCCGTGCGCGCCAGTGGCCAGGTGGCCTCCGAGCAGTTCACCCAGGTGTTCGGCTCCATCTCGTTCTTCGTCAACGCCGGCATTCGCTTCGTCGAGGAGGTGTGCAAGATGCGCGCCTTCACCGAACTGTGGGAGCGCATCGGTCGCGATCGGTACGGCATCACCGACGCGAAGGCGTTGCGGTTCCGCTATGGCGTGCAGGTGAACTCGCTCGGCCTCACCGAGGCCCAGCCCGAGAACAACATTCAACGTATCGTGCTCGAGATGCTTGCGGTCACGCTCTCGAAGAGCGCGCGCGCCCGATCGGTGCAGCTACCTGCATGGAACGAGGCGCTCGGGCTGCCCCGGCCATGGGATCAGCAGTGGTCGTTGCGCATGCAGCAAGTGCTCGCGTTCGAGACCGACCTGCTCGAGTACGACGACATCTTCGACGGTTCACACGTGATCGAGGCCCGCACCGGCGAGCTCCGCGATGCTGCGTGGACCGAACTCCAAGAAGTGCTCACCATGGGCGGCGCGTTCGAGTCGGTCGACGAGCTGAAGGGCCGGCTCGTCTCGTCGATGGCCGAACGCACCCGCCGTATCGAAGCGGCCGACCAGGTGGTGGTGGGTGTCAACGCCTTCACCGAAACGGCCGAGTCGCCGCTCGACACCCCTGGCAACATCCTCACCGTCGATCCGGCAGTCGAACACGAACTCATTGCCGACACCGTGGCCTGGCGCGCGGCCCGCGATGGTGCTGCGGTCGTCAAGGCGCTCGACGAGTTGCGGCGCTGCGCCATCGACGGCGACAACATCATGGAACCGTCGATCGCCCTGGCCAAGGCCGGCGGCACTACGGGCGAGTGGTCCGAGGTGCTACGCGAGGTGTTCGGCGAGTTCCGCGCACCCACGGGTGTGAGCGCGGCGGTTGGGCG
>JAYTNH010000491.1:0-5387 GCA_043748395.1 Ilumatobacteraceae bacterium
CGTTACGTGGCGTCGCTCACCACCCGCCAGTTCGCGAAGCGCAGCATCGCTCGCAAGGTGTCGTCGCTTCGTCGCTACTTTGCGTTTGCTCGCCGTATGGGCCTTGTCGAAGTCGACCCAACGGCGTCACTCCGCGCGCCCTCGGGTGAAGGCCGCCTTCCTCGTGTGCTCGATCAAGGCGATGTGGCGGCACTGCTCGACGGTGCGACACCCGACGACGAACCGCTCTGGCGGCGCCGTCGCGACGATGCCGTGCTCGAAGTGCTCTATGGCAGCGGGGTGCGTGTCGGCGAGTTGTGTGGGCTCGACCTCGATGCCGTTGACCTCACGGCCGGGGCCATCACCGTGTGGGGTAAGGGTTCAAAGCAACGAAGGGTGCCACTCAGCGAGCCCGCCGTGGTGGCGCTGGGTTCCTGGCTGGCGATTCGCGGCGACGTCGTGCCCGCGTCGGCAGGCGCAGCACTGTTCGGCAACGAGCGCGGTGTGCGCCTCACGCCTCGCGATGTACGTCGTGTGGTCGATCGCCGCGCGGCGCGGCCCACGCATCCGCATGCGCTTCGTCACAGCTTTGCCACGCACCTGCTCGACGGCGGGGCCGACCTGCGGGCCGTACAAGAGTTGCTCGGTCACAGCGACGTGGCCACGACGCAGCGATACACGCATGTCAGCAAAGAACGCCTGCGTTCTGTGTACGCCGAAACGCACCCCCGAGCATGAGGATCGAACACGACATCCAGCACTGGTGGGCGCGATGGATCGAAGATCGCGACCCCACAGCCCGCGACCGGCTCATCGTGAACTACTCGCCGCTCGTAAAGTTCGTTGCCGGCCGCGTGGGCGCCGGCCTTCCCAACAGTGTCGACACGGGCGACCTTGTGAGTGCGGGCATCTTCGGCCTGATCGATGCCATCGAGCGGTTCGATCCCGAACGGGGCGTGAAGTTCGAGACGTTCGCGGTGCCCCGCATTCGTGGGGCCGTTGTCGACGGCTTGCGGGCACTCGACTGGGTGCCGAGGTCGGTGCGCAGCAGGGCGCGCGAGGTCGAGAACGCCTTTCAGCATCTCGAAGGCAAGTTGGGCAGGGCGCCCACCGACGAAGAGTTGTCGGGGCATCTGCGGTTGTCGGCCCCCGAGTTCCAGAAGTGGCTCGGCTCGATCGCGTCCACCACCGTTGGCCCGCTCGACCGGGCATTGGTGGCCGGAGCCGATCCCAGAGCGCTCACGGGCGATGTTCCCGATTCGCCGGCGATGCTGGTGGAGGAGAACGAAGTTCGTCGGCTGGTGCGCAAGGAGGTGCGCCGCCTACCCGAACGCGAGAAGTTGGTGATGACCTTGTACTACGACGAGAGCCTGACGCTGGCCGAAATCGGGGGAGTGCTCGGCGTCACCGAGAGCCGCGTCTCGCAGATTCACACCAAGGCCGTGCTGCACTTGCGTGCCCGACTCTCGGCGGGCGGCGTCACCTAAATCGGGCGTCAGCCACTCGCACGTCAACCGGGACCTCAGCATGATCGCCACGGTGCTTGCCTGGCTCTTGTCGATGGGTGCGACCTGCTTCACGCCACCGGTCGATGCTCCAGTGGTCGATCCCTTCCGCGCCCCCGCCTGTACATATTGCGCTGGCAATCGGGGGATCGAGTACGGCACTCAGCCTGGGCAAGCAGTGGTGGCAGCTGCCAGTGGAACGGTGACGTACAGCGGTGCTGTAGCAGGCGTGCGGTACGTGGTGGTGCGTCACGGCGATGGCCGGTTGGCCACCTATGGTCGTTTGGAATCGACTGTCGCGGTCGTCGGTGGCCTGCTCCAGCAGGGCGGGCTCGTGGGGGCTGCATCCGATCGCTTCTACTTCGGGCTCCGCGATCAGGGCATCTACATCGATCCGGCCCCGTGGCTCGGCTCATGGCGGGGACGGCCGCGGCTCATCCCATCCGATGGCAGCCACGCTCGGCCATCGCCGCCGCGCCGCATGATCTGTGGCGCATCCACGCCGCCTGGCCGATAACATCGCGTCCCGGCTGACCAGGTGGCTCGCCACCAGTGTTCGGTCTGCCGATGTAGTACCACTTTCAGCATGGGACCACCTGCGGTCGCTTCGGCGCTCGGACCCATTGCTCCGACGAACCGCAGGGGAGGAGACACGGAATCATGGCTGTCGTGACGATGCGCCAAATGCTCGAAGCTGGAGTCCACTTCGGACACCAGACCCGCCGTTGGAACCCGAAGATGAAGCGCTTCATCTTCGGTGAGCGCAACGGCATCTACATCATCGATCTCGAGCAGACGCTCACTCGCGTCGAGACCGCCTACAACTTCGTGCGCGATCTGTCGGCCAAGGGCGGCACGATCATGTTCATCGGCACCAAGAAGCAGGCTCAAGATCCTGTGCGTAGCTATGCCGAGAAGGTCGGCATGCCGTACGTGAACGAGCGTTGGCTGGGCGGCATGCTCACCAACTTCGAAACGATCTCCAAGCGCGTCGCCAAGATGCAGGAGTACGAGCGCATGCAGGCATCTGGCGAGTTCGACGCCATGCCCAAAAAAGAGGCGCTGTTGCTCACCCGTGAGCTCGTGAAGCTGCAGAAGAACCTTGGTGGTTTCCGTGGCCAGGCCAAGCGCCCCGACGCGATCTTCGTGCTCGACACCAAGAAAGAGCACATCGCCGTCACCGAGGCGAACAAGCTCAAGATTCCGGTCATTGCCGTGGTCGACACCAACGTCGATCCCGATGTGGTGCAGTTCCCCATCCCCGGCAACGACGATGCCATTCGCGCCAACGGCCTGATGTGTCGGGTGATCGCCGAGGCCGTCGAAGAGGGTCGCTTCATCTCGAGCAAGCGCAACCCGCAGCAGGCCCCGGCCCCGCAGCGCACCGACGAAGAAGAGGCTGCGTTTGCAGCAGCTCAGGCCGAAGCGCGACGTCAGGCGTCGGCCGCCCAGGCCGAGCGCGATGCGCGCGTCGCTGCGACCCCGGCCGCCGAAGTGGCCGAGCCCGAAGTGGCCGAGCCCGAAGTGGTCGAGCCCGAAGTCGCCGAGCCCGAAGTCGCCGAGCCCGAAGTGGCAGCCACTGACGCCGACATCACTGACGCCGACATCACTGACGCCGACATCACCGACGTCGACATCACTGACGCCGACACCACCGACAGCGAGGGCTGATCGCCAATGGCAACCTTCACCGCGAAAGACGTACAGAGCCTCCGTCAGGCAACCGGCGCAGGCATGATGGACGCCAAGAAGGCTCTCGAGGCCAACGACGGCCACATGGAAGAAGCCAAGCAATGGCTGCGTGAGAAGGGCCTGGCCGCAAGCGCCAAGCGCGACGACCGCGAGAACAACCAGGGCCTCGTCGCGTTGGTGATCGACGGCAGCGTCGGCGCCATCGTGAAGTTGAAGTCCGAGACCGACTTCGTGGCCAGCAGCGATCTGTTCAAGGCCGAGGCCGATGCACTCGCCGCCCTCGTGGCGACAAAGGGCGTCGGAGCAGTCGCCGAGCGCGCACACATCCTCGACGACCTGAAGATCACCCTCAAGGAGAAGATCGAATTGGGTGAGGTTGTGCGCGTCGAGGTCGCCGCCGGCAACGTGCTCGACAGCTATCTGCACCTGCAGGGTGGTCGCGGTGTCAATGCCGTGCTCGTCGAGATGTCTGGCGCGACGCAAGAGTTGGCCCACGATGTCGCCGTTCACATCGGCTTTGCCCGTCCCAAGTACCTCACGCGCGACGATGTTCCGGCCGACGTGGTCGAGCACGAGCGGGCCACCCTCGAAGCGCTCAGCCGCAACGAGGGCAAGCCCGAAGCGGCGCTGCCAAAGATCGTCGAAGGCCGTATCAACGGGTTCTTCAAAGACGTCGTGTTGCTCGAACAGCCGTACGCCAAAGACGACAAGCAGACCATCAAGCAGTTCATCGGCGGAGCTTCGATCGTGCAGTACGCCCAGGCCGAGATCGGCTGAGCATCGTGATCTCGCCTCGGTGGAAGCGCATCGTCTTCAAGCCGTCAGGTGAGGCGTTGGCCGGTGAGACCGGCTACGGCCTCGACGCGGCCACGCTCGAGGCCACCGCCCGCGAGATCAAGAGCGTCCGCGAAATGGACGTCGACGTCGTAGTGGTGGTCGGCGGGGGCAACTTCTGGCGTGGGCGCGTTGGTGCTATGAGCGGCATGGACGCTACACAGAGCGATCACATCGGCATGCTCGGCACCGTCATGAACGCGTTGGCGTTGCAAGACGCCCTCGAGCGCGTCGGCCAAGACACGCGGGTGCAGAGCGCCATCGAGATGCCGCGCATTGCCGAGCCGTACATTCGTCGTCGGGCTATGCGCCATCTCGAGAAGGGTCGAGTCGTCATCTTTGCGGCCGGCACCGGCAACCCGTTCTTCACCACCGACACGGCGGCGGCCTTGCGCGCCGCCGAGATCGATGCCGATGCCTTGCTGAAGGGCACGCACTCGGGTGTCGACGGCGTGTACAGCGCCGATCCGCGCCTGCACCCGTCGGCCACCAAGTACGACGACATCAGCTATCTCGATGTGATGACCAAAGATCTCAAGGTGATGGACGCCACAGCGATTGCGTTCTGCCGTGACAATCAGATCCCCATCGTCGTGTTCGACATGTCCAACCCTGGCGCCCTCGAAGCCATTCTCAGGGGCGAGCGGGTTGGCACCATGGTGCATGATCAATGACCCGTGCTGCGGGTATGGCTCGCAGGCCCGACTCCTGATCGGTACGCTGGGGGAGTGACAGAAGACATGCTCCTCGAGGCCATCGACAAGATGGAGAAGGCGGTCGAGCACGTTCAGGTGCAGTTCACCACCATCCGCACCGGACGTGCCACGCCAGCTCTCGTCGAGAAGCTGCTGGTCGAGTACTTCGGATCTCCCATTCCGTTGCAGCAACTTGCCGGCTTCCAAGTGCCCGAGGCTCGCCAGCTCATCGTCAAACCACACGATCGCGCCGCGTTACCCGCCATCGAGCGGGCCATCCGCGACAGCGACCTCGGGGTCAATCCCAACAGCGATGGTGTCGTCATCCGACTCAACTTCCCACCGCTCACCGAGGAACGCCGTAAGCACTTCGTCAAGCTCGTCAGGAACATGACCGAAGACGGACGCATCGCATTGCGTAACATTCGCCGCGATGCTCGTAAGCATCTCGAGGCTGCCGAAAAGGCCGGCGACATCTCGGCCGACGAACTCGAGCGAGCCGAGAAAGAACTCGAGAAGATCACGCATGAGCACGTCGATCACATCGACAAAGCATTCGGACGTAAAGAACATGAGCTGCTCGAGGTCTAGACCTACAAGGGGAACTGATGACTGACGATGCCTGGCGCCGCAACGATGGCGGCAACGAAGAAGATTTCGGCCCGCCGCTGTTCGCCGCCGA
>JAYTNH010000492.1:0-4237 GCA_043748395.1 Ilumatobacteraceae bacterium
ACAGACAGCACAACTCATGGGGATCTGGGCAGGCCCCACCGGACCGGCGGCGGCCACCAATGCCGACTGCCCTACATCGCCGCACGGCGCCATCATCGACCGGGCGAACCAGCGCGGCTGGCTGTGCAGTAGCGGCATCCTCACCAAAGAGTTCCCGATCACTTCGGCGTGGAGTCAGCCCGACCCCGGCACGTACAAGGTGTATGCCCGCGACCTGAAGGCCAGCTCCAACCTCACCGGGCAGTACAGCACCATGACCCACTTCGTGGCGTTCACGAAGGGCAAGTACCAGGGTGCCCGCATCGCGTTTCACTCCATCCCCAAGTACTCCAATGGCCAGTACGTGCAGCCCCTCGATTCAGTGGGCACGGCGGCTCGTCATGGCGAGTCGTCCGGCTGCATTCGCGTGCTGCCCGACGATGCAGTGGCCATCTGGGACTGGCTCGCGCTTGGCGACAGCGTGCGCGTCATCTCCTGATCGTCGCGTCGAGAGCACTAGCCGTTGCGCTGATCGCCGCGCAGGTACTCGGCACCTTCGGCACAACTCGTGTTGAGCGGGCACCAGCGGCAGGCCCCACCAACTCGCTTCACCACGTCGCGCCCTTCGAGGGTGATCTCGATGTGGCGCTCGATGCCGTCGAGGGTGCGTCGTGCCGCGGTGCGCAGAGTGTCTTCAGTGACGTCTTCGATCTCGGCCTCGGCATAGTCGAGGTAGTAGGTGACGAGCTTGCGCGGCGGTACCCGGTGTACGAGCGTCTCGAGCAGGGCATAGAACCGTAGGTCGTGGACGTGGTTCGGTGATTTGCCGCCCGACTTCAAGTCGATGATCACTCGGCGACTCTCGCGGCCCTGCAGCCGGCCGATCACCAGGTCGGTCTTGCCGCCGAGCTCGATGGTGCCCGGCGCGGTGAACTTGATGGACGCCTCGGTGAGCGGCGATGCGCTGGCAGGTATGGGCGGGAACGAGTCGCGGAACCGAGTAACGCGCTCGACCGCCGCGCCGCGAAGTTCGGCGCGGTCGGCATCGGTGAGCGTGGCCACCCAGTCGCCACGGCTGCCGAAGCTGTCGGCCAAACGGGCGATCGCCTCGTCGACCAGCGTGCCCGGCGCAGCCTCGCCCTGCCAGTTGAGCAGCAGTTCGATGGCTTTGTGGGCCACGAAACCCTTGGCGTTCTGCGCGTTCCACTCGAAGACATCGGGCGCGAGGTGATGGGCTTCGCAGCCGTGCACCCGGGCCAGCCAGTTCTTGCTGACGAACAGCTTTTCGCCCCCGAGTCGGGCCGAGAGGTCACCGAGCGCTTCGCGCACATGGGTACGTAGGTCGTCGACGAACGCTTCGGGGAAGATCAGGGGTTCGTCGGGTCGTCGCAGCAACTCGAGCGTGCGCTCTTGCACTGGTGTGAGTGCCGCCCGATCTTCCACCCCGCCGACACTAGCGATCCATACCCGCCGGCGAACCCTGTCACAGGCCTCTGTCATCATGAAGCCATGTCCACCAACCGAACCGCTCTCGACTTCGCCCACGCAGCAAAGCTGCTGTCGGGCGAGGCACGTCGGCTCGGTCTGGTGGCCCCCAGCTACCGGTCGCCGCCGCGCATCGTGGGGGTCGATCGGTCGTTGCGTCGCTACAGGGGCGGTGCGGTGGTGTCGGTCCAGCTCAAGGGTCGGCCGTGGCCGGCCGTGCTCGGCGACATGATCGAGGGCGTGGTTGCAGCAAACAAGTTGCGCCCGCCTGCAACCGATCGCACTCGCACCGCGTTGTGGCAGGCCATCGGCAGTGAGTCCGACGGTGCGAATCAGCGCGTGGCGTGAACGCCGACCGCCCAGTGCGGCTACTGGGGAAGGTACAGCAGCACCACCACGGTGGTGTTCGGCGGCAACTCGGTCTTGGCAGACAGCAATGACTCGTCATCGAATGCGTCCGGGCCGAGCGTGATCACCACCAGTAGGTCGCCATTGGGTGCGAACCAGCCCTGCTGCACGTTGTCGGGGAAGGGCAGTTCTTGTTCGCCAAGTCCCTGGAACCCTGCAGCCTCGAGCACGGTGACATACGCGTCGGCGGCTTCGCGGGCCGACAGCGAGGTGGTGCGCAGCTCGCTGTAGGCGAACTCGGGCGTGATGCCCAGCGCGCTGGCGGTGACCGGCAGCGACCTGACGTCGGAGATGCTGTCGGGTGTGGAGATCTCGTCCCACCACTGCGGTCGCTCCACCGGCGGATCGGGCTCGCACACCGTGTTGTCGTCGGGAAGCGTGAGGTCGATGAGCAGCGTCGCCTCGATGTCGGTGACGCACGTGCTCACCAGCAACTGGCCGTGACCTTCGCCGGTGAAGGTCACCATGCGAGTGTTCGGCCCGAGTTCGGCGGTCATCTCCTCGGCCCACCTGATGGGTGTGGCCGGGTCGTTCGTACCACCCACCACCACGATCGGTCCATCACCTGTGTAGTTCAACTCGACCGGCTCGACATCGCCCACCACTTCGCTGCATGTGGTGCCCTCCTCGGTGAAGTCCTCGGCGGTGATGTCCTTGCCGAAACGGGGAGCCTTCTCGCGCAGGCTGGCTGCCAACGCTTCGGCGTCGGGTGGAAGTTGGGCCTCGATGCCGCTGGCGCAGCGAATGATTGCGAACGACTGGAACAACGTGTCGAACGTGCCGTCGGCGTTACGGCCGTTGTACTCGTCGGCCAACGCGAAGATGGCTGCTGGGTCGCCGGTTTCTGCTTTGGCCAGTGCCGCAGCGAGCACCGGCCAATCGGCTTCCGCGTACAGCGATGCCTGGGTGGCGGTCTCCATGGTCGACTGGTTGGCGATGCGGCCGTCAGCGGCGGTCAGTGGCGAGTCGTCGAGTTGTTCGAGCAACGTGTCCCAGCGGGCTCCCACATCGTCGTCGCGAAGCTGGCAGGTGACCTCGCCCTTGCACCAGGCGGCCCAGTTGTTGAACGCTCCCTCGAAACCCACGAGCTGGGTCTCGTACTGTTCTTGCACCGTGTCGCCGTTGGGCTCGTACGCCGAGTCGAGCACCATTGCCCTCACCCGATCGGGGAACAGTGTTGCGTATGTGGCACCCAGATATGTGCCGTATGAGACGCCGATGAACGAGATCTGGGCGTCGCCCATTGCCTCACGGATGCGATCCATGTCGCGGGCGGTGTTCTCGGTGGAGTAGAGCCTGAGCGTGTCGCCGTAGTTGTCGAGGCAACCCTCGGTGAACGATGCGTCGGCTTCGTCGAGCAGCGCCTGCTCGTCGGGTGTGTCGGGTGTGCCGTCGAGGTACAGGTACTTGTCTTGTATGGCGTCGTCGACGCAGCGAATTCCATTCGAGCGGTCGACGCCCCGCGGGTCGAACCCGACGATATCGAAGGCCGAGAGCCCCATCGCGTCGCTGATGGTTGGGCCACCCTGGGCGATCTGTTCGAACCCCGATCCGCCCGGCCCGCCCGGGTTGAACAACACTGCCCCTACACGTGTGTCGGTGGCCGGCAGGCGTACCAGGGCGATGTCGATGCTGTCGCCACCCAAGTCCTGGTAGTCGAGCGGAACCGGCAACGTTGCGCACTCGAGCGTGGTGTCGCCCTGCTCGACCGAGGGGTCGTCGCACGTGCCCCAGTTGAGGGTGCCCTTCGGTGACGCCTCAGTAGTCGCTGCTGTATTCGGCGCGGTGTCCGGCGCGCTCGCCGCTGATGGTTCAGTGGCGCTCGTGGATGTGCCCGACCCATTCGAACACGCGGCAATGCCGAGCGTTGTCGTGAGCAGAATGATGAGTTGTCGCCGCGCCCGCATGCAGGCACGGTAGCCAATGCGAGGCGGCGAGTGGAATCAGACCGCGCGGCCGAGGAACGACAGGAACTCGGTCTGCAGGCCGGCGTCTGTGACCTCGATCTTCGGGCCGAATGCCGTGCCGCTGCGGATCATGGCGTCCATCGGCTTCAGGCCCGAATAGGCCTGCACGACCGATTCGGCATCGAGCGCCTCGTCGCCGCCGACCGAGCGAGCGAGATCCCAGGTGTGGACCAACACATCGGTGCTGATGAGGCGGCCGATCAACTGCTCGGCAGGCATGGGGCCGAACGGGCCGGGAAGGCTTGTGCTGAGGTCGGCCGTGGGCAGTACCCCGAGGAAGCTGTCGCGGGAGCGGTTCCATGCAGCGACGATGTCTTCATCGGCGCAGACTTCGTGGCCTTCGGCTCCGCCGAGGCCTGCACCGATACCGCTGAGGTTGTTGGCGACGTGGGCGACAA
>JAYTNH010000493.1:0-2203 GCA_043748395.1 Ilumatobacteraceae bacterium
GCGATCATGCGCACCATCTCACTCGCCTGCACCGGCAACAGCTCGTCGCGCTCGCCGTGGAACAGCAGCAACGGTGTGCCATTGAGACCGCCGGCCACCTCGCACCCGGCCGACTGGGTGGCGAAGGTGACCACGCCGGAAACGATGTCGTTGAACCCGACCCCTACTCGTACGGCCACCGCTCCGCCGAAGCTGTGCCCCATCACCACCACCCGCTCGGCTCCCCCGGCACCGACCGCCAACTGCACGGCCGCGGCAACATCGATGCAGCACGCGTCGAGGTCGTTGGGTTTGCGGTAGCTCACACGAATCGTCGCCACACCACGCTGCGCCCACTCGACACCGAGCCGGTGATACAGGCCTTCTGCCGGCCCGAGCAGCCCGCCCATCGCACCGCCGCACAGCACGAGCGCGGCGTTGACCGGCGGCACATCGTCGGCCGGCTCGTGCCACAGCAGCGTCAGCAAGCCCTTCATCGTGTACATCTCGACGTGCCGCAACTGCGCGGTGAGCATGACGTCTTGTGTCGCCATCACGCGCAGCGCTTCGATGGGCGTGACCGGCTGGTCGGCTCCGGTTCCGGCGTCGTCGGTCATCGCTTGTACCCTACTGATGTCATGCCGACGCCTCCGATCGATCTCCACGACGCCGCGTCGTACGAACTCGCGGTGCGTGTCGGACTCGCATGGCGCGAGATCCGTCGGGGCGCCAGCATGGGCACCGTCCGCGACTACCTGTTCGGTCAGGGCGACGATGCGCTCGAGCAGGGCCAGATGGACACGCTCGACTTGCTCGACCGCGAGCACTCGTGGCGCATGAGCGAACTCGCCGACGCACTGCGAGTCGACCCGTCCACGGCAACACGGGCGGTGCAGCGGCTCATCTCGGCCGGACTCGCCACGCGGTCGGCCAGCGACGACGACGGTCGAGTCGTGATGGTGTCGATCACGCCGGAGGGCAGCGCGCTGCACGCTCAAGTCGACACCCGCCGCGCCGCACTGCTCGGCCACATGCTCGGTGCGTTCGACGCCGCTGAGCGTCCGGTACTGGCCGACATGCTCGAACGGTTCGTGCAGGCAGTCGACGACTTCGTCGCCGACATCGACACCGCCTGACCCTGGCGTCCAACCCGCCGCGACCGACCCCACTGCGACCGAACTGAGTAGGGTGCCGCGCATGGCTGACAAGGCGACATTCGCTGCCGAGGCGATGCAGTACGCACCACAGCTGTACAGCGCGGCCCTGCGGATGACGCGCAACAACGCCGACGCGGAAGATCTCGTGCAAGAGGCGTACCTGCGCGCCTACCGAGGCTTCAATGGTTTCGAAGAGGGCACCAACCTTCGCGCCTGGCTGTTCCGCATTCTCACCAACACCTACATCAACTCGTATCGCGCCAAACAACGCCGCCCCCAAGAGACCGATTTTGAAGGCATCGAAGACCTCTATCTCTACAAGCGCATCGCCAATGTCGACATGACCAGCCGCAGCGCAGAAGACACGCTGTTCGACCTGTTCACCGACGATGAGGTGAAGCAGGCACTCGAAGACCTCCCCGAAACGTTCCGCCTACCGGTGCTGCTGGCCGACGTCGAGGACTTCTCGTACAAAGAGATCGCCGAAATCCTCGACATTCCCATCGGCACCGTCATGTCGCGGTTGCATCGGGGAAGAAAAGGAATGCAGAAGCTGTTGATGGACTACGCAACGGAACGTGGCCTGCTGGGACGCTCCGAGACTGCTGCCGATTCTGATCCCGACATCACAGGTCTTGGCACGACCGGAACCGAGACGACCGTGAACGCACATGGCTGACTGCAACGAGACACTTCGAGAGCTCGAGACGTTCCTCGACGGCGAGCTCACCGAATCGACCTCGCACGCCATCAAGGCTCACCTCGACGGCTGCGTCGATTGCCTGCAGGCCTTCGACTTCCACGCCGAGCTGCGCATCGTGATCGCCGAGAAGTGCCTCAACGACGAGATGCCCTCCGGCCTGCTCTCGAAGATCGAGCTGTGCTTCGGCGAAGATCTCGACGGCGACGGCGAGATCGGCTGAACAGTCCTGCTCGGTTGCCCGCACGGGTCCGAGACCGCATCACACAACCAGCCGTCCTGAATTTACGTGAGCGCATAAGCGCTCCGCGGCTTTGTGCGGTGACACAAACCTGCGGCGGCGGCGGGCGGCGGGCGGCGGGCGGCG
>JAYTNH010000494.1:0-1756 GCA_043748395.1 Ilumatobacteraceae bacterium
GCCTCGATCAACCACGGGTTACCTCCAACGGCCTCGATCGCCGCGGCAAGCAGCAACGCCGTGGTGGTCGCCCCTGTGCCACGCCAACAGCCGACGCCGATGATCACCCGACGGCCTCGTCGATCGGCAGTCCGATGAGAACGAGGCGATCGGTTGCGGCCAGTTGGGCGATCGCCACTGACCCGCTGGAAGGCACAGCCAAGGTGACGACCAGGCTGTCGGCATCGGTCGCTGCTACGTCGATCACCCGCACCGTCACCGGTAGCGCGGCATCGTCGAGCGATACGGCCAGTGCGTGGTCGCCGCGGGCCAATCCGGCCGGGTACGCACCGACCTTCAGCACAGCTCCGACGCCATGTTCGCCGAGCCCTAGATCGGGAGCGTCGGCCCACATTCCCGCCACGAGCAGCGACCCCGCACCCAGGTCAACGGCTGCGACTCGACCGACGAGCGACGGGAGCGACCCGGCGGGCACCAGCCCGGCGATGCTTGCGTCGGACGAGATGCCTACAAGCGCAAGGTCGTCGGCACCGATGACGTCACCGGCGCTCAGGGCGCTACGTACCTGCACCACCTGCACACGATCGACCGCCCGCGACAACGCCCATGCCACCAGCAGACCGGCCAGCACGATGAGTGCAGCGGCAAGCACCAACCACTGGGTGCGAACTTGCGAGCGCACACGGGGGGTTCGTGCGCTCGTCGTACTGGTGTCGACATTGATATCGACCCGGCGACTCATGCCAGGCCTGCCAGCCGAGAAGCGACGAGGGCGACGATCCAGCCCGCCCACAGCGATGGTGCCAGTGGCAGGCGTTGTCGGCTCGTGAACAACCCGAAGCCGGCCGCGAGGGCAGCCGCGATTGCGATGGCCATTGGTGCGGCAATCACTGCTACAGCGCCAGTGCCCGCACCGACGACTGCCGCCATCTTCACGTCGCCCATGCCGACACCCCGACCCACGTGCACCGCGAACATCGAGCCGCCGGCGATCAGCAGACCGATCACGGCACCGAGCATCTCGTGCATGGTGAGTCCGATCAGCGCACCACCGCCGACGGCCGCCAACCCCATCGCCATGAGCACATTGGGGATGCGATAGGTGGCGACGTCGACCAGCGCGGCAAGCACGAAGATGACACCACACGCGGCGAGCCCGAGGCGCAGCGCCGCAGTTGCGGCGGCACCATGGCCGACGATCACTGACGTGATCGCTGCACCGAACGCGACCGCGCGCGATGCAGCGGTGGTGCCCGCCCATGTGCTGCTCAGTCGGGAGGGCACCCGCACATCGTTGGGGACAAATGTTGAGGTCATACTTCGCCACCGATCACGAGTTGCCGATTCCGAGTTGCCGACTCAATGCGTCGCCCAGTGCGGGTCGATACTGAAACAGACCGTCTACCAGCCGTTTCATGACGCAGAATCGAAGAAAACTTGTGATGTCATCGTCACCAAGGTGCGCAACGGTGCCCGCCGATCGGCAAAGTAGACTGAAATCCGTGTTGGAAACGCTGAACCCACCTGCCGTGCTCCCTCAGGCCAACGATGCCTGCTGGTGTGGCAGCCAACGCAAGTACAAGCGCTGCCACAAACCACTCGAAGGGCGGGTGCTGCAGGGCGTGGTCAGTCCGCGTCGCACCGTTCCGACCAACATCGCGCGTCCGTCCTATGCCGAAACCGGCCAGGTGCAACGTTGGAACGAGTCACGTGTGAAGTCGCCCGAGATCATCGAGCGCATGCGTCACGCCGGCAA
>JAYTNH010000495.1:0-6336 GCA_043748395.1 Ilumatobacteraceae bacterium
AGCTCCGAGCGACAGCGGCTACCGGCTCGTCGCCGAGGTCAGCACCGACCCCGGCGCACTGGCGTACCACCTGGTCGACGGCAACGGGGCACGAGTCACCGAGTTCACCGAGAGTCACGGGGCTCAACTGCACACGGTGCTCGTACGCCCCGACCTCAGCGACTTCCGGCACATCCACCCCAGCATCGGCAGCGACGGCTCGTGGTCGGTGCGCATCACCGCGCCGGGTCCGTGGCACCTGGTGTTCGATGCCGTGCCAGCCGGGTCCGGCGCTGGCGTCGTGCTGACCGCCGACTTCGACGACGGCACACCGTTCACGAACCAGGCGCTTCCTGTTGCAGTCAACCCGGTGGCCACACCAGAGCTCACCGTCACGCTCGACCGCACTGCCACGGCTCTGTCGTTCTCGGTGACGCCCAGCGATGGGCTCGAGCCGTACCTCGGTCAACCGGCGCACCTGATCGCACTTCGCCAAGGTGACCTGGCGTTCCAACACCTCCACCCGAGCGGTTCCATCACCGGCACGTTCATGTTCGAAGGTTCGCTCATGGGTGCGGGCACGTACCGCTTGTTCCTTCAGTTCGGCCACGACGGCTCGGTGCTCACCGTGCCGTTCACGGTGGTGCAGCCATGACCGTCATCGCGAACGCCGAAAACCTCTCGGAGCACATCAACATCGGGCTCACGGGCATGACCTGCGCGGCGTGCGCGATGCGCATCGAGAAGAAGCTCAACAAACTCGATGGCATCGCGGCAACAGTGAACTACGCCACTGAGAAGGCCTCGATCCAGTTCGACCCCAACCTCGTCGATCCCACCACCATGGTTACCACGGTCGAATCGATCGGGTACGGCGCCGCCCTGCCTCGCGCGGCCGGGCCAACACAATCCGCGCCCGACGATGCCGACGACCCCGGCGAACGACGGGTCCGCGACCTCCGCCAGCGACTCATCACCGCCACCGTTCTGGGCACACCCGTACTGCTGCTCTCGATGATCCCCGCGTTGCAGTTCCGCAACTGGCAGTGGCTCGCGTTCGCGTTGGCCACCCCCGTCGCAACCTGGGCTGCGTGGCCCTTTCACCGGACCGCCTGGAAAAACCTGCGCTTCGCCGAGGCCACCATGGACACGCTGGTGTCGGTGGGTGTCATCGCCGCTTACGGCTGGAGCGCGTACGCCCTGTTCTTCACGACCGCGGGCGACAACGGTGCCACCATGCCGATGTCGCTTATCCCCACACGGGGCGACACGCACCACCTCTATCTCGAGGTGGCATCAACCACCGTGGCGCTCATCCTTGCCGGCCGCTACTTCGAGGCTCGGGCCAAACGCCGCGCCGGAGGAGCGTTGCGGGCGCTGCTCACCTTGGGCGCCGACGAAGCCACGCTGATCGACGACGCCGGCACCGAGCGCATTGTTGCGGTCGCTGCGCTCACCGTCGGCGATCGATTCGTGGTGCGGCCTGGCGAACGCATCGCGACCGACGGCGTGGTCGAGCAGGGCACATCGGCCATCGACCAGTCGCTCATCACCGGCGAGAGCGTTCCGATCGACGTAGCCGTCGGCGACGCAGTCACCGGAGCCACGATCAACACCAGCGGTCGACTGGTGGTTCGCGCCACCCGCGTCGGCGCCGATACCGCACTGGCGCAGATGGCCCGACTTGTCGAGGCGGCGCAAACCGGCAAGGCACCGGTGCAGCGACTGGCCGACCGTGTGGCCAGCGTGTTCGTGCCCGTGGTGATCGTGCTCGCCATCGCCACGCTCGGCTTCTGGTTCGCCCGCACCGACAGCCTCGCCCAAGCAATGGCACCGGCCGTTGCGGTACTGATCATCGCCTGCCCGTGCGCGCTCGGCCTCGCCACCCCCACCGCGCTGATGGTCGGCACCGGCCGCGGCGCGCAGATGGGCGTGCTCATCAAGGGTCCCGAGGTGCTCGAGAGCACTCGCACGGTCGACACCGTGGTACTCGACAAAACCGGCACGGTCACCACAGGCGAGATGAGCGTCGTGCTGGTAGCACCGTCTGACGATCAGACCATCGACACCGTATTGCGGTGGGCGGCGGCGGTCGAGCGTGGCAGCGAACACCCGATAGCCCGATCGATCGTGCGATTTGCGTCGCTGCAGGGCATCGAGCCGCAAGCCGCCCACGACTTCGCCGCCCATGCAGGCGTGGGTGCAAGCGGCACCGTCGAAGGCTTCGTGGTATCGGTGGGCCGCGCCCATCCCGACGAAGTGACGGTGCTGCTACCCGACCCTGCCGACACTGCGGGTCGCACTCTGGTCGCCGTTCGCGTCGACGACACCACCGTCGGCGTCGTGGCGGTGGCCGACACCGTGAAGGACTCCAGCGCCAGCGCCATCCGGCGACTGCGCGACCTTGGTCTGCGGCCACTGCTGCTCACCGGCGACAACCTGTCGACTGCCTTGTCGGTCGCTGCGCAGGTGGGACTCACCGCCGATGAAGTGGTTGCCGATGTGTTGCCGGCCGACAAGGTAGCGACCGTGCAACGACTGCAGGCCGAAGGGCGCGTTGTGGCGATGATCGGTGACGGCGTGAACGATGCTGCTGCCCTCGCGCAGGCCGACCTCGGAATTGCCATGGGCACGGGAACCGACGTGGCCATCGAGGCCAGCGACCTCACGCTCGTGCGGGCCGACCTCAATGCCGCAGCCGATGCCATTCATCTCAGTCGGCGCACGCTTGGGGTCATCAAGGGCAACCTGTTCTGGGCGTTCGCCTACAACGTTGCCGCCATACCGCTGGCGATGTCGTGGCTGTTGTCGCCGGTGGTCGCTGGCGCAGCTATGGCGTTCTCGAGTGTGTTCGTGGTGAGCAACAGCCTGCGCCTGCGCCGCTTCCGCGCAGGCGCGTAGCGCGGCGCCGGCTCAGGCAGCGGCGGCCATGCGCAACCGGTGCACCACTGCATCGCGGTGGTTGCGCACGGTGCGCTCGCTCACGTGCATCTCGACCGCCACATCACGCGTCGACTTGGCCGACAACAACAACCGCAGCAACTGCACATCGCGATCGGCCAGGTGGGTACGCCGGGCGATCTCGATCAACTCGAGCAGCTCGTCGAGCGGCTCGATCGAATGCTCCGCGTCGGCAGTTTGATCGAGCACCCGCGGTTCGGTGAACTCGTGCACGAGCAAACGACGAGTGCTGCGCCTGAACGCGTGGTACTCGACGTCACGCAGCAGATTCGAGGCAAGATGGTTGGGCCGTCGCTCAACCGGGAACGTGCGGATGACGTGCCACGAGGCCGACAGCAGTTCGTCGAGCGCGGCGACGTGGCCACCGAATCCGCCGCTGCGACGACGCCCGATTGCGCTCAGCCCAGGCAGGAGCCGTTGCAGCACCACGCGTGCCGCCAACTCATCGGTGCGGGCCGCCACCATCAGCCGACCCAACAACAGGTTCGCCTCGCGGGCCGCCACGGTGTGCGATGGGCTGCGATCGCCCAAGCCGGTTCGCACGAGCAACTCGCCGAGCGATGTGATCGCTGGTTGGGCCAGATCCCAGCTGTTGGCCCGGCGCACCGAGGCCGGGCGGCGTTCGAGCTGGTGCCACTCGCGTTGGAGCCGCGAGAGCAGGTACCGAGGGTGCGGAAGGGCGGATGAGACGAGAGGTGGATCGGTGTTCGTAGGCATGCACCGATCATCTGCGTGGTGCCTCACAGCACTCCTCACAGACCCCTCACAGCACTCCTCACAGCACTCCTCACAGCACGGCTCACAGCGGTCTCACAGGCATGCTGATCTGGTGTTTTTCTGCCGAACGGGCATGCCGATGGTCCACCCAGTAGCGATGACACCTCGCTGGTCGTGCACCTGGATCGCCGGTCCCGATTGCGGTCCGGCCGTCGACATCGGCTACGGCCGACACATCGTTGGACGGTCGCGAACGGTTGCGGTCCGCAGCGACGATCCGACGCTCGAGCCCCACCACGCCCTGATCGACGTCGGCCACGACGGCTCCGCCCGCCTCGTCCAACTTGCCGGCCGCAGCCCGATCAGCGTTGACGGCCAGCCGATCAATGGCCCACGCGAGCTGACCGATTGCGTCATCGAGATCGGGCAGAGCCTGCTGGTGTGCACGCGCGCCACGGCGCACGATGTGCCCGCCCGACCTGCTCACGTCGTGAACGGGGCACTCGTTCGAAGCCCACGCGCACACAGCCGGTTCGAACCGCTGGCGTTGTCGGTGCCGACGCCACCCACCGAACACGCTGACGCGCCCGGCGGGCTGGTGCCGGCATTTCTGGGTCTTGTGGGGGCCGGGCTGATCGCCCTCGTGTTGCGCCAACCCATGTTCCTCCTGTTCGGTGCGCTTGGCGGGCTGGTGGCGGTGGGGAGTTGGGTGGTGCAGTTCGTCGCGGTTCGGCGACGGTGCCGACGCGCCGACTTCGCCCACCGCGACGCGGTCGCCGAGTTCGACCGCGATGTTCACCTGCAACGCCGTTCGGCGATCGCCCATCATCGGGCGATCACACCTTCGGCATCTGGTGCATCGACCGTCGTTGCCACCCACACGGCAGACCTGTGGGCGCGGCGCACCGACCACGACGACGCGTTTCGAGTGTCGCTCGGAGTGGGCCCGTTCCGATGGCAGCCACTGCTCGACGACGCCGGCACGTCCGCCGATGCAGCCTGGCGACAGATCGAGGGCACGCGCGAGGTGCGCGACCAGCCTGTGGCGCTCACCCTGGCCGCAGGCGTGCGGCTCGCCGTACGCGGCGATACCAACGCGACGCAAGCCATCGCCAGATCGATTCTGCTCCAGCTCGCCGCCGGCTGTGGTCCGGCCGACCTGCGGGTGGTGGTCGTGACCCAACACCCAGATCGCTGGAGTTGGGTCGGGCTCCTTCCGCACGCGCGCTCAGGCGACGGATCGGTAGCCATCGGCAGCGAGGTAGAGGCCATCGACGCCCTCGCCTCACTCGCGGCACCGGGGGGCGGCGAGCCACATGTGGTCGTGGTCACCGATCACGTCGATTGGCTCACCACCCGAACCTCACCCATGCGGCGCGCCATCACCGGTGACGCCCCCACTGCCCTCATCGCCCTGGTGCCGTCCGATTCGGCCGTGCCGCACGTGTGCACTTGCTCACTCGCGGTCGCTCGCGCCGCCAGCGCGCGGTGGACCGAATGCACCCGCGGTGACATGCTGCCAGAGCCAGTGCGGCCGGCCGGATTGAGCGAGCGCACGGCCACGCAACTTGCGATGAACCTGGCCGACCTTCGCGACCCGGAAGATCCGTTCAGTACATCGACAGCGCTACCGCGCGACGTACGGCTCCTCGACCTGCTCGGCGAAACAAGTGCCAGGCCCATGCACCCGGCAACGATCGTGGCGATGTGGCGAGAGCACGGCGCGGACCCGCCGCCACGGGCAACCATCGGCACCGCCGTCGATGGCACGGTCGACATCGACCTCGTGCGCGATGGTCCGCATGCACTGCTCGCCGGAACTACCGGTGCCGGCAAGAGCGAACTGCTGCGCAGCCTCGTGGCCGGCCTCGCCATGCGGTCGTCGCCGAATCACCTCACCTTCTTGCTCGTCGACTACAAAGGCGGCTCGACGTTCGATGCGTGCGCCGCGCTGCCGCACGTGGTGGGGCTCGTGACCGACCTCGACGAGCAACTCGCCGAACGCGCCCTGCGCAGCTTGAACGCCGAGCTACGTCGGCGCGAAGCAATGCTGCGCGAACACGGTGCATCAGATCTCACTGCGTTGCGTGTCATCGACCCTGCCCTCGTGCTCCCCCGGCTCGTGGTCGTGATCGACGAGTTTGCCGCGCTGGTGCAGGAGCAACCGGAGTTCTTGCACGCGTTGGTGGGGGTTGCCCAACGCGGCCGAAGCCTTGGCGTGCATCTGCTCCTGGCCACGCAGCGACCCAATGGTGTGATCAGCGACGACATTCGCGCCAACACCAACCTGCGCATCGCGCTGCGCATGCACGACACGGGCGACGCTGTCGACGTGGTGGGCGACGCGTCGCCTGCTCACATTCCGCGCCGTCTGCCCGGTCGGGCAGTGATGCGCCTCGGCCCCGACGAGACTGTGACGTTCCAGACCGCGCACAGTGCGGCAGACCTTGGCCGCATCGTGCACACCATCCGTGACGCCGCACTCTCGGCGGGTCTCGAACCACCCCGTCGCCCATGGCTGCCGCCCCTGCTCACCGTGCTTGGCCCCCAACTCGATGGACTTGGCATCATCGACGATCCCGATCATCAGGCAACTGCTCCGCTGCGATGGAACAGAGCCGCTGGCCACCTGGTGCTTGCCGGCGCGCCAGGGAGCGGGCTCACCAGCGCGCTGATGTC
>JAYTNH010000496.1:0-1899 GCA_043748395.1 Ilumatobacteraceae bacterium
GGCCGACGAGGTCGTTGGCACGCTTGTTGGCGAACAGCAGGCGATGCGCGGCCTCGTGCATGAGCGAGGCGAACTGCGCGAACGAACGTCCCATCAGCAGCACGGCAACGGGCCACGACCACGGTGCCCACGCAACTGTGGCCCACACGATGAGGCCGGTCTGCGCGTACAACCCGACCACCGATGCGGCGTTGCGCCACGACGGAATGTGGCGCAATCGTTCGCGAAACACCGGAGTCGGCCGAGCGTCGGGACGAATGTTCGCCGTCTCGTGAACCGCCGGAAGGTGAGCAGGCACCATCATGTCGGGCAGCATGTCGGGCGGCGATTTACCAGCCACGGTCGACCCACTCCTGCAGGTGTGGACGTTCGGCGGCGATGGTGGTGCTGACGCCGTGGCCGGGCAGCACGATGGTGTCGGCCGGCAGACTGAACAGGCGCGTGTCGAGCGACTGGATGATGGTGGCGAAGTCGCCGCCTTCGAACGTGGTGTTACCGGGGCCGCCGGGGAACAGCGTGTCGCCGCTGAACAGCAGCGGACGGTCGTGCACCTTGAAGCTCACCGACCCGGGTGTGTGACCCGGATTGTGGATGACTTCGAGACGCAACCGGCCGACCTCGATCACTTCGGCGTCGTCGATGAGCACGTCGTAGCCGACGTCTTTCAGCATCGGTGCATCTTTGCTGTTGACGGCCACCTCGTAGCCGGCGTCGCGCATGGCAGGTACGGCCTGGATGTGATCCCAGTGGCCATGGGTTTCGAGCACTCGGCGCACGCCGAGGTGCTGGCACAGTTCGAGCAACTGCTCGTGCTCGTTGGCCGCGTCGATGAGCACCGCCTCGCCTGTTTCGCGGCACCGCAGTACGAACACGTTGTTGTCGTACGGGCCCACGATCACTTGGTGGATCTCGAGTAGGCCGTCACTCCAATGCAGCGTTGTCATCTTCACAGGTTACGACGATGGGCATCACTACGCTTCGCGCATGGACTCGTGCCCCGACCCGGCGCTGTGGAGCACCACCCGCCAGGCGGCGGCGATTGTCGCTGGTGAGCTCGGCAGTGTCGAACTGCTCGACGCATACGCAGCGCGAATCGACCGCCTGAATCCGACGATCAACGCGGTCTGCACGCTCGACCTCGACCGGGCGCGCAGCAGGGCGGGTGAGGCCGACCGAGCAACGGCGGCCGGCCAGTCGTGGGGTCCCCTGCACGGCATCCCGATCACCATCAAAGATGCGATCGAGACCGAGGGGATTCGGTCTACCGGCGGGGCCACGGCGTTGCGCGACCACGTCCCTGCGCGAGACGCCACGGTGGTGGAGTCGCTGAAGAACGCGGGTGCCATCGTGATGGGCAAGACCAACCTGCCCGAGTGGTCGTCTGACTATCAGAGCTTCAACGAGATGTTTGGCACCACCAACAACCCGTGGGATCTCACTCGGGTTCCTGGTGGGTCGTCGGGCGGAGCGGCGGCCGCTGTTGCGGCGGGTCTCACCAGCTTCGAGATCGGCACCGACATCGGTGGGTCTATTCGGTTGCCTTCGGCGTTCTGCGGCGTGTTCGGTCACAAGCCGAGCCACGGCGTGGTACCCACGCTCGGCTATCTCGACGCGGTCGGCGGTGGCCTCACCGAGAGCGACGTGAACGTGTTCGGCCCCATCGCGCGCACCGCCGACGACCTGCGGCTGGTGCTCGACGTGATCGCCGGCCCGGCACCAGACCGAGCGCAGGCGTGGCGGCTGCAGCTCCCGCCGTGCGGGTTCAACGACCTACGCGGTGTTCGCATCGCAGCCTGGCTCGATGATCCGGCGCTGGCCGTCGACGCATCGGTTGTCGACGTACTGCAGCGCGCGGCAGGTCTACTTGACAACGTCGGAGCGCACGTCGATCATGATCGG
>JAYTNH010000497.1:0-2342 GCA_043748395.1 Ilumatobacteraceae bacterium
CACCAACCCGGTGGCATCGATGGTGGCTGTGGCGGCTTGGTCGAACGCGCCGACTGCCACCACTCGGCCATCGCGGATGGCTACATCGGCCCGAACGCCGGGGGCCCCCGTACCGTCGATGACGGTGCCGCCCGAGATGATGAGGTCGAACATGCGGTCAGGCATCGGGAATCCAGCTGCCGTGGAAGCCGTTCGGCACGCGCTGTGGCAGCGGAACGTTGGCGATCGTCGGAGCTGACATGTCGCTGGCGTCGATCACCACGAGGCTCGACGACTTGGTGGCCTTGTCGTACAGGTAGGTGACGATGTAGCCCTCGTCTTCGCCAGCCTCGTCGGACGCCGGCACGAACACTGGCTCACCGGTCGACATCGTCGGCCCGAAGTCGTGAGCCGTGCGGGCACCCGTGACGAGGTCGTACTTGACGATGCAGGTGGCGGTGTCCATCTGCTCGGAGATCGGCTTGCCATCGGCGCCGTCACGAGGTGCAACCACCCAGCCGTAACGGTTGCGCAGACCAGAGCGTCGGTCATCGATGCGAGGGAAGGCATGCGACACCTCGTCGAGTTGCTGCTCGGTGACGGTGCCTGTGGCGAGGTTGAACTCGAAGCGCCACAGCATGCCCGGCGAGAAGTTGTCGGCGCTGCCCTTCCACATCGACTCGTGACGGCCGGCATCGAGCCACACCGTGTCGGCACCGTCGTCCCACGCGTTGACGATGTGGAAGATGTAGCACAGGTCGACGTCGAACCAGCGCGGCTGCTCGCCGTGGCGAGCTCGGTCACGATGCAGCAGGCCGATACGGGCGCCGTAGCCCTCGTCCCACATGAACGGCATGGTGCCCTTCATGGCCTCGTCGATGCTGAACGTCACCGGAAGGTCGAGGAAGATCGCGTAGTTCCGACTGATTGCGAAGTCGTGCACCATGGTGGGCCCAGGCACGTCGATGGGCTGGGTGTGCACCAGGTTCCCGGCGGCATCGGCCACGTGGTACGTGATGTACGGAGCGTTGATGAGTTCGTAGCCGAAGAAGTGCATCTCGCCGGTTTCGCCGCACACATGCGGGTGCGCCGTGAACGGTGTGCGCAACGCTCCACCGAAGTCGTACGGACCCATCGTGTCGAGATCGGGCGAGATCTCGTTCGGCAGGCTCGCCTCTTCGAGGGCAAAGATGCGGCCGGCGTGCTGCACCACGTGAGTGTTGGCAACGCCCACGGTGAGATCCATCTTGCCGGTGGCCGGGTCGAGACGCTGGTGCCCCTCGAGCGAACGCGTGCGCACCCAGCGGTTGCGGTACCACTCGGCCCGGCCGTCGCGCAGGCGGATGCCATGCAACATGCCATCGCCTGCAAACCAGTGACTGGTCGGGCCGTTCTTGGGGTTGGCGCCGTTGCGGAAGTAGCGGCCGTTCAGGTCGGTGGGCAGCGAACCCACCACGGCGAGATCGAATGCCTCGACCTCGTCGGGCACAGGCGCGTAGTTGCCGCGCATGTGGAAGGGAAGTTGCTCGTGGGCATTGTCGCGAACTGTGTCGCTATCGAGTGCGGTCATGCACGAAGTCTCGCGCAGGCCTCACGCCATCAACGGCACGAGCGCGTGGTCGGCATGGTTCATCGAGAGCGGACCCGCCTCGGTCGCGACCACGATGTCTTCGAGGCGCATGCCCCACTTGCCATCTACGTAGATGCCGGGCTCGACACTGAAGGCATGACCGGGCTCGATGAGCTGCACATTGCCTTCGACCATGTACGGATCCTCGTGCGCCTCCATGCCGATGCCGTGGCCTGTGCGGTGGATGAAGTACTCGCCCCATCCGGCGTCGACGATCACCTGACGCGCCGCGCGATCGACGTCTTGGCAGCTGGCACCCACGACGCCCGCAGCAACACCCGCAGCGTGCGACGCATGGAGCACCGCGTACGCCTCAGCGATGTCGGCGGGCGGGGTTCCGAGGTACACGCAGCGTGTGATGTCGCTGCAGTAGCCGCGCATGGTGCCACCGAAGTCGCACAGCACGATCTCGTCCTCGCTGATCACGCGATCACCTGCGTGGTGATGGGGAGAAGCGGCGTTGGCGCCCGCCGCCACGATGGCGAAGTTGACGATGTCGTGACCCTCGGCCAAGAGCCGGGCTGAGATGTCGGCGCTCACCGCCGCTTCGGTTCGCCCGACGAGCGCGATCGCACCTGAGTGCAGTTGTGCGGCAACCCGATCGGCGCCAGCACCCGCGGCGATGAGGGCTGCAACCTCGGCGGCGTCTTTGCGGGCGCGCAGTTCGTTCATCACCGTGGTGGACCGCACGAACCGACTCGTTGGCCAATGTGGCAACAACTCCACCAAGAAC
>JAYTNH010000498.1:0-5384 GCA_043748395.1 Ilumatobacteraceae bacterium
GGTCGACGTCAGTTCTTGAGAGTGTCCACGGCCGCGCTCGCCGCCGGCGTGGTCGCATGCAGCGACGACGACGGCAGCTCCGCTGACCCGCAGCCAACGACTGCTGGCTCAACGCCAACCACCACTCCCCTCCAAGTGACCTCCACCACGACCGCAGCTCCCGTTGCAGTCACCGCGGCCACCGTGCTGGCAGCGCCCGGCAGCACTGGGCTGATCGACGAAGCGGTGTACCAGCAACGCGCCGATGCCTACCTGAAGTTCGCCACCGCAAACCCGCACCCTGGCAGCCCTGTCGGTGTGGCTGCTCACTTGGCCCGCGCCGCCCGCGAGCCCGACTACACGTGGGACATCGCCGAAGTCACCGTCGAGTCCTTCGCCGAGGTCTTCTCTCGCATCGACGACTGGCAAGACACCCGCGACTTCAACCTCATGTATCTGCATTGGGTGCTGGCACTGGGGCAGGGCGACACCGACAGCACGCGCCTGTCGCCCGACGTGCTCGAAGCGATCCATCAGCGCATCATTGCCAACCGCTACCGGTACGACGATCCGCTGCCCGACGGACGGCTCGACAACCTGTGGTACTGGTCCGAGAACCACATCATCATCAACCTCGTCATCGAGTACCTCGGCGGGCAGCACCATCGCGACGACGTTTTCGCCGTCACCGGCCTCACCGGGGCCGAACACATGGCTCGCGCCAAGCCAGGCATTGTCGAGTGGGTGCGCGAGCGCGGGCAGTTGGGCTTCTTCGAGTGGCACAGCAACGTGTACATGCTCAAGAACATCACGCCTCTACATCTGTTGGCCGAACAAGCCGACGATCCTGAGCTCGTGCTCGCCGCAGCGATGGCGCTCGATCTGTGCGTGCTCGACATGGCCGCGCACTCGCAGGCCGGCTGTTACACCGCGCCGCGAGGGCGCACCTACAAGAAGGACAAGCTGTCGTCGCTCGACGAGGACACCTTCGGCTCGGCCAAGTTCTTGTTCGACGACACGACCGCCCAGTACCAGTCCGAGACCGACGGAGGTGCCACCTTCTTCGCCGCGGGACTGCGCTACCGACCGCCGCAACTGCTCGTCGACATCGCCATCGACGACCAAGAGAGCGTGGTGCGCGAGCGCCACGGAGTGTTCCTCGACACGAACGCAACATTGGAGGACGCACCGGTCGCTCCGTACGGCAAGGACTTTGCCGACCCCAAGAACCTTCCGTTCTGGTGGAGTCTTGGCGGGCTCGGGCTTTGGCAGATGGCGCGTACTGGGCTGCAGCAGGCGACGGAACACCAGTTGTGGGACACCGAACTGTTTGCCCAGGTGAAGCTCATGGCGGCAATCAACGACAACGATCCCGACAAGGTGCGCACGTGGCTGCACAGCTTCGATGCGATCGTGAACTTCGGGTTCCTCAGCGAGGCCAACACCTACGCGTATCGTCACCCCAAGGTCAGCCTCGCCAGCGTGCTCGACCATCGCTTCGGCGAGATGCGCGACCAGGTTCACGCCTGGCAGGCATCGATCGATGAAGACGCGATGGTGTTCACCACGCACCCGCTCACCCCACCGAAGGTGACCGACGACTGGAGCGACGACGATGGCCCCGGCTACTGGACGGGTGAGGCCTCCATGCCGCGCAGTGCCCAGTTCCATCGCACGGCGGTGCACATCTACCAACCGGCATGGGACGAAACCACCGACGGCGTGCTGTGGTCGGTCTTCCCCTATCGTCCGTTCACCCACGCGTTCGTGCCGCAGGACCGATTCGACGAAGTGCGCCAGGTGGGCAACTGGACGATCGTCACCAAGAGCGGCGGCCACATCGCGCTGTGGTCGTGGCGCACCCCCACGTTCCGGGCCAACGATCCCGGTGTGCCCACTCGCACGTTCGTGAAGCCCTACGACCTGATTGCCGATGGCGGCCCCGACAACGTGTGGATCGTCGAGGTCGCCAACGTCGAGGACGACGGCGACTTCGAAGCGTTCATCGCTGCGATCACCGCCAACGAACCGGTCGTCGATCGCACGGCCACCGGCTTCGACGTTGCGTGGAAGTCGCCGTCGTCGGGTGTCGTCGAGTTCTCGTCAACCGGCTCGTTCATCGTGGCCGGTGCAGAGCAGCCGACCAACGGGCACCCGCGCCACGAGGGACCATGGGGCACGATCGAGCACGAGTCGATGGTGCACGACCTCACCAACGCGACCAACCGCTGGACGCTCGACTTCGACGCAGCCACGCGAACCGTGTCGTGAGCGCGGTCGTGCCGGTGCGGTTCGCGGTCATCGGGGCCGATCACCTGCACCTGTTCCAGATGGTCGATCGCCTCGTCGTCGCGGGCGCAACGGCGGTGGCGCACGCTCCAACCGGCGGGCTCGTCGGGAGGTATGCGGGCTGGCGCACCGAGTCGGAGCAGCGCTCGGCTGCCGACATCCTCGCTGACGAGTCGATCAAGTTGGTCGTGCTCGCAGGCGTGCCGGCGCAACGGGCGGCCGTGGCAGTGGCAGCGTTGCGCGCCGGCAAGCACGTGCTCAGCGACAAGCCCGGTGTCACCACCGGGGCCCAGCTCGCAGAGTTGCGCTCGGCACTCGGCGGACGTGCCGGGCGGCCGTGGACCGTGCTGTTCTCCGAACGGTTCGAGAACCGGGCGATCGGCGAAGCAGTGGCCATGGCGCGATCGGGCGCGATCGGCAAGGTCGTGCACGTGGTCGGCGCCGGCCCGCACCTGTTGAGCGCCAAGCACCGGCCGGGGTGGTTCTGGGACGACGCGGCGACCGGTGGCATCCTCGTCGACATCGGCTCGCACCAAGCCGATCAGTTCCTCGCTGTCGCCGTTGGCCCACATTCGGCTTCGGCTGCCGCGGACGTGCGGCTCGCCGCCGTCGGCAACGTCGCGTGCCCCGAGCATCCGGCAATGCAGGACATCGGCACGATGACCCTTGTCGCGAACGGGATCGTCGGCGACCATCGGGTCGACTACCTCACGGCCGACGGTCTCGGTACCTGGGGCGACGTGCGATTGACGATCGTGGGCACTGAGGGCACCATCGAGGCGAGAGCCAATGTCGATGCCGCCGGCGTGCCAGGCGGCGAACACCTCATCGTGGTCGACGCCGAGGGAACACGGCGGATCGACGTGTCCACGCGAACGGTCGACTGGGCCGCGCAGTTCATTGCCGACATCGACGACGACGGCGAACGGCTGATGTCGCAGGCACACGTGGTGGCCGTGTGCGATCTTGTCGTGCGAGCACAGCAAGCCGCCACACGATGGGGTGCGCCATGAGCGATCTACGCGTTGCGGTGGTCGGTCTCGGTATCGGCCAGATGCACCTGTTGAGCTGGTCGGAGGTGCAGGGCGCTGCGGTGGTGATGATCGCCGACATCGACGAGCACCGCCGCGCCCGCGCCGAGCAGGATTGGAAGGTGCCGACCGTCGATTCACTCGACGCGCTGTTGGCAGCGGGTATCGACGTCGTCGACCTGTGCACTCCGCCCTCGATGCACGAGGCGCAGATCGAACAGTGCCTCGCGGCCGGGGTACACGTGATCTGCGAGAAGCCGCTGGTCGATTCCGTGGCCGCATGTGATCGCTTGCGCGTGATGACGGAGCAAGCGCTGGCCACGTCGGGTGCGCGGCTCATGCCCATTCTGCAGTACCGGTTCGGAGACGGCGCGTTGCGTGCGCGAGCGCTGGTCGAAGCCGGGCTGGTCGGCCGGCTGTACACGGCCTCGGCGTCCACGTGGTGGCGACGCGGGCGCGGCTACTACGCCGAGGCACCGTGGCGAGGCACCTGGAAGGGCGAGCGCGGTGGTTCGGTGCTCACCCACTCGATCCACATCCACGACCTGCTCACCTGGATCGGCGGCCCGCTGTGCGAGTTGCGGGCGCTCACAGCTACACGCGTCAACGAGATCGAGACCGAGGACTGCGCAGTCGCCGTTGGCCGCACCGCCGACGGCGGCCTGGTGTCGATGAACGTGAACCTTGGTGCCGCCGTCGAGTCGAGCCGGCTCGTGTGGTGTTTCGAGCACGTCACCATCGAGTCGTCCACGTCGCCGTACGACCCCGCTGCCGGCCCGTGGAGGTTCGAGTTCAAGCGACCGGAAGTCGCGCAAGCGGCCGAGCAAGTATTCGCCGGCGTCAGCCCCACCAAGCCGCTGTTCACCGGGCAGTTCCAAGGCTTCATCGATGCACTGCGCGGCGGCGCTTCGTTCCCGATCACCCTCGACGACGCGCAGGCATCACTCGAGTTGGTCACCGCCTGGTACCGCAGTTCGCGCAGCGGATCGGTGGAGACACTCCCCCTGGCACCCGATCATCCCGACCGTGGTTCGTGGAGGCCACCCGGGTTCAGCTGAGGCTTCGTGTGCGGGTGTCAACTGCGGATGTCAACTGCGGATGTCAACTGCGGGTGCGTCGCACTGATCGGGACAGGTTGCGTGGGCCCGAGCGGAGCAGGTCGGCGAGGGCACGTTCGACCTCCTGGGCCAGAATGATGCTCGACATCTCGCGGGCCACCGGACGAAGTGCACCGATGGCCTTCTCGAGCTCGTCAGCCGTCGCTGCACCGGCAAAGCCTGCGCCGGTTCGCTCCACGAGCAGTTTCACGGTGTCGTCGACGGCTTTCGACAGACGACGCCGGAGCAGATCGCGGACCTTGGCGGTGATGTCGACGTCGATGCCGGCCTGCTGCAGTCTCAGCGCGTGATGCAGCAGCGCCGGGCTGGCGACGATCCAGTCGCCGTCGGGTTGTTGACGCACGTAACCGGCAGCTTGGAGCTCGCCGATGGTCCCCGGCCGGTCGTATCCGGAGCGGCGGATCTGGTCGAACAGCTCGTCCTTGGTGAGGGTGCGGGGCCGGTCATCGGACCAAGGCGCGGTGAGCGTGGCGTCGACACCGAGCCATTCGGACACGGTGGTGGTTGGGTGATCTGCGGCGACGAGTTCGCCGATGGTCTGCAAGGGCAGGCCCCGATCGCGTAGCTCACCGACGAGCCTGAGGCGCTCGAGATGCTCGACGGTGTACACCGCGTCGCGTCCGCTCTTGCCCGGGCGCGGGAGCAGACGCTCGGCCTGGTAGTAGCGGATGGTCCGCTCGCTGACCCCACTCGCTACGGCCAGTTCGGACAGGTTGTAGGTGAGCGCCTGCTCGGTCGTGGTCGTGTCGTGCACAGAGCCATTCAATCACACCCACCCGGCGACTGTGACAGTATTCACTGTTATCATATGTTGACAGTAACAACTGTCAACGTCATAGTAGAGCCATGACCACCGCCACCCGCTCGACCCCCCCCACCACCCCCCGCCTCACCCCCCGCACCACCCAGCGCGCTGAGCAGCTCATCGCCGCTTCAGAACGCCAAACCCACGACCCATTCCAAGAAG
>JAYTNH010000499.1:0-4357 GCA_043748395.1 Ilumatobacteraceae bacterium
GGGTGGAGCTGTCTGCGAACGCGGCGATAGCGGCCAGCGTGGGAACCAGATCAGACAGATCTGCCATGTCGACGTCGATGCCGTGCAATGCCCCGTCGCGTCGCACCGTGGTGCTGGTGGCGGTCTGTTGAACGTGGCAGCCCATGCGCTCGAGCAACGCACAGAACCCGGCATCGCCCTGGATCGACGAGCTGCCGAGCGACAGCACCGTGACCTCACCCCCACAGATGGCTGCCGCTGCAAGTGGATAGCCGGCGGAGGTGGCATCGGACTCGATCGAGTACGCACGTGGGCCGTAGGCGCCTGGCGGAACCACGATCTCGTCGTCACCAACCTGCACGCCTTCGATTCCGAAGTCGGCCATCACCGCCGCAGTGATACCCACGTACGGGCGCGACACCAACGCAGTGGTGAGCACAATGCGCAGGCCGGCGCGCAGTGCCGGCGCGATGAGCATGAGGGCGGTGATGTATTGACTGCTCACATCGCCCGGCAAGCTCACGTGGCTCTGGCCGTGCACTGGCCCCTGCACGCGCACGGGCAGATGCCCGAAAGCTTCGAGGGGCTCGACCACCACACCCAACGCCGACAGGCTGTGGTGCAGTGGTGCCATGGGACGGCGGCGCAGCGGTTCCAGGCCGTCGATGGTGTAGGGCCCCGGCCCCAGTGCTGCCAGCGCCGTGACGAAGCGTGATGTGGTGCCCGCCAACTTGGTGGGTAAGAGCACTGGCCCGGCGACCATACGCTCAACACCGCCGAGCACAACGGCCGACGTGTGGGAGGCTTCGACGCCAAACCCGAGCAGGGCCAGGCACTCGAGCATTGCTGTGGTGTCGTCGCCGTCGGGGAGCCCTGACAGCGTCGACTCACCAGATGCCAAGGCCGCGCAGATGAGCGCTCGATTGGCGATGCTCTTCGAGCCGGGCACCCGCACTTCGGCATGCACAGGACCGTCGAGGGCGGTGACCAGGTGAACGGTCATCAACCCAACCGCTGTACTGCCGGCCGATAGCCACGCGCCAGAAGACCGCCGCGGTACATCTCGGCGGTTGCTGCGTCGACCAGCACCACGGCCACACCGCGGTTGCCCTCGACGCTGTGCACGACTTCGAAGCTGTCGATGTTGACACCGAGCTCGGCGGCAAGGGTGAACACCTCGGCCGCCGCGCCTGGGCGGTCGGGAATGGGGATGCGCAGCTCGGCGAGTTCGGCAGGTTGCGTAGCACGAGTGGGTAGATTCGCGCGGGCTTCGCGCGCCCTGGACAGCCGTAGTTCGAGCGCTGGCCGATCGTCGCGGTCGATCACCGAGCGCATCTCGCCGAGGCCCTCGATGAGCCCGTCGAGTGCCGACAGGATGGCTGGTCGGTTCTCGGCGCAGATGTCGAGCCAGATCGTCGGATGACCTGAAGCGATGCGGGTCATGTCTCGAAACCCGCCGGCCGCGAGCCGCAGCAGCGCGGCATGATCTTCGGCGCGGTCGCTGGCCAGGCCCATCAGGGTGGCAGCTGTGAGATGGGGCACGTGACTGATGACGGCGACGACCTGATCGTGACGGTCGGGTGGCATGGCTACCACGTCGGCGCCGAACTCTTTCACCACTGCGGCGACCCTGCTGAAGGTGGCGTCGTCGGTACTTGCCGAAGGGGTGAGCACCCATACGGCGCTCTGGAACAGCGCTGCATCGGCGCCATCGAGACCTTCGAGTTCGCTGCCGGCCATGGGGTGCCCACCAACGAACCGTGGGTCGTCGATCGCCGCAGCAATGGTCCCTTTCACACTGCCAACGTCGGTGACCAGGCCCGATGTCTCGGACAAAGCCCGCTTCACCTCACCCGGAACACCAAGCACGGGCGTGCACACGAAAGTGAGCTCGGCCTGCGTGTCGAGGCCAACGGCGTCGATGACACCCAGCCCGAGCGCACGCTCGACGCGCCGCGTATCGACATCGTCGCCGGTGACATACCAACCCGCTTCATGAAGGGCAAGGCCCACCGAACCGCCGATGAGCCCGAGCCCGGCCACGTTGGCACGTCGAGGTGTTGTCACGACGGTTCAGCGTACCGGCGGGGTGATCGCGCCGACGGTTTCGATCAGCGTCTTGACCTCGTGCGCCTCGAGTTGCCTCCAAGTTCCTGGCCGCAGGGTGGCATCGCGCAGTGGCCCGATTCGCACACGCACCAACCGCGTCACCGGGTGACCGATCGCATCGCACATTCGGCGGACCTGACGATTGCGTCCCTCGTGGATGACGATGCGCAGCACGCCGGGATCGGGTTGCGACACCTTCGCCGGAGCGGTGAGGCCATCGTCGAGTTCGACGCCATCGCGCAGCCGCCGCAGCCCTCCGGCGCCTACTTCTCCTTGCACCTCGGCCAGGTATTCCTTGTCGACACCATGGCTGGGATGCGTAAGCCGATGAGCCAGATCGCCGTCGTTGGTGAGCAACAGCAGGCCCTCGGTAGCAACATCGAGTCGGCCGACCGGGAATACCCGCGGATCGTCGGGAACCAGTTCGACCACGGTGGGACGACCCTGGGGGTCGCTGGCGGTGGTGACCACGCCGACCGGCTTGTTGAGCAGGTAGTACACGAGTCCGGCGCGAGTGCCCAGCGGCACTCCGTCGATCTCGACCAGGTCGTGCTCGACATCGACCCTGCGGCCGAGGATGGCGACATCGCCGTTCACCGTCACCCGGCCGGCCGCGATGAGGTCTTCGCAGACGCGGCGACTGCCCCAGCCACGCGCGGCGAGCACCTTTTGCAGCCGTTCACCTTGAGCGAGAGCAGCCGACTGTGCGGCCCATTGCTCCCACAGCGGTGGCTCGACCTCGCGATCGCCGTCGGGTTGGTCAGCCGGGGCCATCGGCGCCGGCATTCTCGATTCGTAGGCCGTGTTCGAGCGCCTCGACCACCTCGGCACCAGGTACGAACTCGGCGATGGGCGGGAGGTCGCGCAGCGATGCCAGCCCGAGCTTCTCGAGGAACATCGGCGTGGTACCGAACAACACCGCCTGCCCCGGACCAGAATCGCGAGACACCTCGGTGACATAACCACGTGCTTGCAGGGTGCGCAGAACTCCGTCGGGGTCGACGCCGCGGATGGACGCGATCTGTGCTCTCGACAGCGGCTGCTTGTACGCCACGATCGCCAAGGTTTCGAGCGCCGCGCCGCTCATACGCGCGCGCTGCCCGTCGAGCAGAAACCGCTCGACGTACGGAGACAGGTCGGGATGGGTCTGGAACCGGAAACCGCCGGCGACCTTCACCAACTCGAATCCGTGGCCTGCTTCTCGATATGCACCCGCCAGTTCGGCGCACAGCCGCTCGATCACCACGATCGGCTGCTCGAGGAGCTGTGCCAGCAACTCGGGCGGCACCGGCTCGACGGCCACCATCACGATGGCTTCGATGGCGCGCACCGTCTCGGCATCGATCACTCCGGGCTGACGTGGGGAGGCCTGCAACTCGGGTTGTTCGCTGTGTTCTGGCGACGGTTCGTTCATGTTCATCCGTCGTAGTCGTCGATCAGCAGCGATCCGACACTGACGCTGTGGTTGGTCGGCGTCCACACGATCTCGATGTCACCGAATCGTTCGCTCTGCACCAGATCGACCAGGTCTTGCTTGAACAGTTCGAGCAGGGCAAGGAACCGTACGATCACTTCGAGGCGCTCGACCAGCCCGTTGGTGAGTCGCCGGAACGTGATGCGCCCCACGCGTGGGAGCTCGTCGATGAGTTCGGCCACCGCGTCGGCCACGCTGGCGCGCACGGGGGCAATGTGGAACAGGTCGACGCGAGGTATGGGCTTGGGCGTGACGGCCCGCAGATAGGCAGCGTGCAACCGCTTGGCAGTCACGCCTTCAAGCAGGTCGGGCATGAGCGATGCGAACCGGTCGTCGGCACCCACGGCGCGCGGGAAGGCCCGGTCGGCGTCGTCGGCCAGCCGCGACAACACGCCCGCGACGTCTTTGAACGTCTTGCACTCGAGCAACCGGGCCAGCAGCAGGTCGCGCTCTTCCCACAGTGCCAACTCGTCGTCGAGATCGACGTCGTCGCGACCGGGCAACAGGCGCCGAGCCTTCAGCTCGACCAGCGTTGCAGCGATCAGCAAGAACTCGGTGGCAAGGTCGAGATCGACCACCTGAATGCGTTCGACTTCGGCGAGATAGGCCTCGACGATGCGGCTCAGCGACACCTCGTGAATGTCGACCTGCTCTCGCAGGATGAGGTGCAACAGCAGATCGAACGGCCCCTCGAACACATCGGTAGACACGTCGACAGCCATATTCGCCGAGGCTACCAACTCGACGGTTGAGTAGCCTGAACCATTGTGACTCGAGTGCTGTCCTGTATCCAAC
>JAYTNH010000500.1:0-5686 GCA_043748395.1 Ilumatobacteraceae bacterium
CATCAAACGCTCGAGTTCCTCGAATCCCTCGGTTTCCCGGTGAACCCCGAGATTCGAGTGGTCGACGATCTCGACGCGGTGTACGCGTTCTGCGCACAGTGGCGTGATCACCGCCACGACCTGAGTTACGAGATCGATGGAGCGGTCGTCAAGGTCGACGACCTCGCCCAGCGCGAGCTTCTGGGGTTCACCTCACGGGCGCCGCGCTGGGCGATTGCCTTCAAGTTCCCTCCTGAGGAACGCAACACCATTCTGCGCGACATCCAGGTGTCGGTCGGTCGAACCGGCCGCGCGACGCCGTTCGCCGTCCTCGAGCCCGTGTTCGTCGGTGGCTCCACCGTGAGCATGGCCACGCTGCACAATCAAGATCAGGTGCGGCTCAAAGACGTCCGTCCGGGCGACACGGTGGTGGTACGCAAGGCCGGCGATGTCATCCCCGAGGTCGTTGGTCCGGTCTTGTCGCTGCGGTCGGCCAACAGCCAACCCTGGCAGTTCCCCACGGTGTGCTCGTGCCCGCTCGCCACCGAGTTGGTGCGGCTGGAAGGTGAGGCCGACACTCGCTGCGTCGAGCCAGAATGCCCCTTCCAACGAGATCAGCGGGTGATCTACTTTGCGTCGCGTGGGGCGATGGACATCGAGGGTCTCGGCGAACGCACGGTGTTCCAGCTCAGTGATGCCGGGCTGATCACCGACCCGGGTGATATCTACTCGCTCACCGAGCAGCAGTTGCTCGAACTCGAAGGGTTCGGCTCGTTGAGCGCGCAGAAGCTCTTCGCGGCGATCGACGGCTCGAAGTCGAGGCCGTTGCCGAAGCTGCTCACCGCGCTTGGTTGTAAAGGTCTCGGTCCGGCGGCGAGCGAGGCCATCAGCCGCACCTTCGGCTCGCTCGATGCGGTGATGCAGGCGAGCGAGGCCGACCTTGCCACCACCGATGGGGTCGGTCCGATCATCGCCGCGTCGATCGTGCGCTGGTTCCGCAATCAGGCCAACCAGGCGTTCGTCTACAAGCTCCGCGCAGCTGGTGTCGACTTCGGTCGGGTCGAGGTGAGCTTCTTGCCGCAGACGTTGGCCGGCAAGGCTGTTGTGGTCACCGGCACGCTGGCGGGCTACAGCCGAGAAGATGCCGAGCGGGCGATCAAAGACCGGGGTGGCAAGAGTCCTGGCAGCGTGAGCGCCAAGACCCTGGCGGTGGTGGTGGGGGCCGAACCGGGGGCCAGCAAGCTCGCGAAGGCTGAGCAACTTGGCATCGCCATGCTCGACGATGCCGGGTTTGAACACCTGCTCACGACGGGTGAGCTCCCAACCCCATAGCGCCGCAAGCTCAGAAGACGTTGCCAAGCTCAGAAGACGTTGCCAAGCTCAGAAGACGTTGAACGTCCAGGTGTACGACTGTGCTCTGGCGCGCCCTTCGACGGTCTTCCAGAAGATCAGCTCCACCGAGTGCGGACCCTCGACGAACTTCTTGACCAGGGCGTCGTCGCTGGGCACGAACGTGAGCGTGGCGTTACCCGGCTCGTAGATGGTCTCGGGCGGCAGCGTGACTTGTTGGCCCGGCCGGCCGGGTTGCAGACCGGGCTCGGGCTCGTTGAGGTTGATCGACGGTACTTCGACACCGTCGATCACGAACACACCCTCGTACCCAACCAGGAGGTCGGCGAACACCCGCGTTTGCGCAGGCACCCTGACCGCGTTCTTCACGGGATCGAGGCGTTCGATTGCGTCGGGCAGGCCTTCGGCCTCGCGACCGGTGACCGACCGCAAGAAACCCATCGCGACCAGCACGATGCCTGCCGCAATGACCAGGCTGGCGATGAGCAGGCCGAACTGGGGACGTCGAGCTGATGGGGGGCTGCGCCGCTTCACGGTCTCATTCTCGCTGCGGACGTCGGGTTTCACACCCGCGTGTCCCCATGCGTGGCGGCAGATAGGTTTCGGGTTGCATGGTCGCAACTGATCCCCCACCCGTGGCTCGGGTCATCGCCGGGCGCTACCTGCTCGGCGCGCGTCGCGGTACGGGTGTGAACGCCGCGGTGTTCGATGGGTACGACGAGCAACTGAAGCGGCAGGTGGCGGTCAAGCTCGTGCACCCCGAGCACAGCGCGAATCCCGAGTTTCAACGCAGCTTTCGCCGTGACATGCAAGCCGCCGCGAATGTGCATCACCCGAACGTCGTCGAGGTGTACGACTGGGGCACCGACATCTGGAAGGGCCGCGAGGTTCTCTATGTCGTCGTCGAACGGGTCACCGGTGGCAGCCTTCGTGAGCTGCTCGATCGTGGTCGTTTGCTCACCGCGTCGCAGGCGCTGGTGGTGGGGCTCGATGCCTGCCGCGGCCTCGATGCCATCCATCGTGCCGGATTGGTGCACGCCGACATGCGTCCCTCCAATCTGCTGTTCGGCGACGATCGCCGGCTGCGTGTCGCCAATGTTGGTTTGGGCGGATTGCTGGCCAAGGTGCTGTGGGCGAGGCCCGGAGAACTGCCCAACGAGCGCGCCATGTACGCGGCACCTGAGCAGGCCACCGGAACGGGGCCATCGACACCCACCGATGTGTATGCGTTGTGTCTGAGCCTGATCGAGTCGGTAACTGGTCAGGTGCCGTTCGTCGGTGAGACGGCGGTGGCCACACTGGCCAATCGGGTCGGCAAGCTCATGCCTGTGTCGGCCGACTTCGGCCCGCTCGCCTCGGTGCTCGAACGAGCCGGCCGGCCGCTCGCCTCCGACCGCTACACCGCAGCCGAGTTCGGTCGGGCGTTGGTGCAGACCGCCGAAAAGATGCCGCGTCCCACGCCCGTGCCCATTGTTTCGCCCGATGCCAGTGGGCAGATCGCGCGCCCACCCGTCGACGCGTTGGCGCCCACCGACCCGGCGCCTGACGCGTCACCCAACGCGTCACCCAACGCGTCCGCCACCCCCATGTCGCCCGCAACGACTCCTGAGTCGCCGGCGTCGTCATCGGTAGCCAGTGACGACTCACCCGGGCTCACGCCCGAGTCCGCGACGCAATCGCCCGACGTCGCAATGCGCGGGCGCCGACGGCCATCGGCCACCATCATCACCATCGCCCTCATCCTCATCGCGTCGGTGGTCGGTGGCATTGTGTGGTTCAACGGTGGCGCGGCGTCCAGCGTGGTTCCTGATCTGGTTGGCCTGAGCGAAGGCGAGGCCCGCAATCGAGTGAGTGGCAACGGCTGGGACATCCTGGTCACCGACGAGGCGAGCGATACCTTTGCTGCAGGGCAGGTCATTCGCACCCAGCCTGCCGGCGGCGTCACGCTTGACGAACGAGAGACGCTGCAGCTGGTGGTGAGCACCGGCCCGGCGCCGCGCATACTGCCCGAACTCGCTGGCATGACGCTGGCCGACGCCACAGCGGCGCTGGTGGGCCAAGACCTCGTCATCAGCCAGGCCCCCGACGTTTTCGATGAGGTCGTGCTGGCAGGTTCAGTGGTGTCGTGGACAGTTCCCGCGCAGCCGGCGCTACAGGCCGGTGCCACGGTCACGCCGGGCACGACGGTGCAAGTGGTCTTGTCGGCCGGCCCGCAACCGCGCATCGTTCCCGCTCTCGAAGGGCTCACTGAAGCCGAGGTCACCGCCGCGTTGCTGGTGGTGGGGCTCACCTTGGTGCGACTGCCCGATGAGTTCAGCCCCACCGTGCTCGCCGGAGGTGCAGCCCGACAAGATCCGGTCGCGGGGCAAACGTTGCCCCGCGATGCGCCGGTGTCCGTGGCGTTCTCGAAGGGTCCCGACCTCGTGCCGCTGCCCACACTTGCCGGTCTCGATCTGGCGGGCATGACCGCGGCGCTGCAACAGGTCGGGTTCGCGCTCGGAACGGTCACCGGCGATCCGGCAACCGCGTTCGCCGGTGCAAGTGCGGCGGGCGTTGCCGTGGTGGCAGGTCAGCCGCTGCCGCGCGGAACCGCAATCGATCTCACCTTCGCCTGACGCGTCCGGGCCGCGGGCGGGGTGCGGCCCGGTTGTCGCGCCGAGCACCGCGATCAGTAACGTGCGATCCACGAGGAGGTAGGTCATGGGTTCACTGGATGGTCGGGTCGCAATCATCACCGGCGCTGGTCGGGGTATCGGGCGCGAACACGCGCTGTTCTTCGCCGCCGAGGGCGCGAAGGTGGTGGTCAACGATCTGGGTGGTACCAACGACGGCACCGGCACCGATCTCACCCCTGCCCAGCAGGTGGTACACGAGATCGAGGCGATGGGTGGCGAGGCAGTGGTCAATGGTGACAACGTGGCCGATTGGCAGGGCGCTCAACGACTCATCAATGCCGCGGTCGAGACGTTCGGCGACCTCGATATCTTGGTGAACAACGCTGGCATCCTGCGCGATCGGGTCATCGTCAACATGACCGAGGAAGAATGGGATGCCGTCATCAACGTGCACCTCAAGGGTCACTTCGCGCCCACCCGATGGGCCGCCGCCTACTGGCGCGAGCAGCACAAGGCCGGTGTCACCAAGCCCCGCAACTTGGTGCACACGTCGAGCACCTCCGGGTTGTTCTCGAACCCCGGCCAGGCCAACTACGGGGCGGCCAAGACCGGTATCGCCACGTTCAGTCAGATCGCGGCCAAAGAGTTGGTGCGCTACAACGTCAAGAGCAACACCATCGCGCCTGGTGCGCGCACGCGGCTCACGATGGCAACCCCTGGGCTCGAAGACATCATGATGCCCAAAGAAGGTGCCTTCGATCAGTGGGATCCCGCCAACATCTCGCCCTTGGTTGCCTATCTCGCCAGTGCCGAGTGCGTGTTCACCGGTGAGACGTTCTTAGTGCAGGGTGGCAACGTCACCATGATCGAGAGCTGGGCTCGTGGTGCTGGCGTCGACAACGACGGCAAGTGGGCAGTGGCCGACCTGGCCGCTGCACTCGCCCCGCTTGCTCGCCCCTGATCAGGCGGTGATCTCTTTGATCTCGGCGGCGACGGCCTTGGCAGCGTCGTCTTGGGGCATGCCGGTTTGCATCGCCATCATTTTCATCATGTCGCCGGTGACCTTGATCTTGCCCGACATGAATGCCTGCATGCCCACGGCCTGATCTTGCAGCACGAAGACGGCACGAGCAGTGGTGTAGTCGGTGGTGAGCGTCAGGTCGGGGGCATCGAGTGCGCCGAGTTCCATCACGACGTCGCCTGACGACGTGTCGAGGTAACTGTTGATGGTGCCTTCACCGAAAGGGACGTCGGTGATGACCTGGTTCATGCGGATGCTGGTAGTGACCTTGGCTGCCCCCTCGGCGTACTTCTCGCGGATCGCCTTCGAGGCTTCCATCCATTCGGGCGACAGGAATTGAAATGACATGGTTCCTCCGGTGTGTCAGGGGTGCGTGCGCCTCAATCTACCCCTGCGAGACGACCTTGCCAGCGTCGTGATTCCATCGGGCTGCGAGCCGTACTGCTAGTGCTTGACGGATCTGCGGCGCGACGTCCTCTGCGAACTCGTCGCGGTACGTGGCATCGGTGCTGAGCACCACTGTGAAGTACATGCCGGTGAATGCCCCCAGAAAGCCTGCCACTCGCAGGAGCGGTTCGGTGATCACGAGGTCGCGTCCACTGATGGTCCAGGTCGCGAGAACATGCATGTTGTCGGTCTGTGTCCATGCTTCGGCCGTCACTGTGGGAATGGACAAGAAGCCGAACAGTACGAAGAAGCCGGCGAGCAGCACGGCCACGAA
>JAYTNH010000501.1:0-2366 GCA_043748395.1 Ilumatobacteraceae bacterium
TTGCTGGTACGCCTCGCCCCGCGCCAGGTTGCGCAAGAAGGCCGTCTGGCTGGTGCGAATGCACGGGTCGCCGATGGTGGTGTAGAGGTACGTGTAGTCGACCGAAAGACCGAGGCGGCGAAACAGTGCTTCGAAGGCATCTTCGTCGGCGGCCACCAACTGCTTGCACAAGGCGATGAAGTTCGGCCTGCTGACCGGCACCTGGTTCTTGGGGTCTGGCTTGGCAGGCGCGACAAAGTCGGGGTCGAATGGCAACGACGGATCGCACCGCACGCCAAAGAAGTTCTGCACGCGCCGTTCGGTGGCCAAACCGTTGTCGTCCCACCCGATGGGGTAGAACACGTGCTTGCCCATCATCCGCTGGAAGCGGGCGATGGTGTCGGTGTGGGTGTAGCTGAACATGTGGCCGATGTGCAGCGAACCGCTCACCGTGGGGGGTGGCGTGTCGATGGCGAAGACCTGATCGCGGGTTGCGGTGCGGTCGAAGCGGTAGGTGCCATCGGCGTCCCACTGCTGTATCCAACGGGCCTCGATGCCGTCGATCGACGGCTTGTCAGGGATAGTGGCCATAACTCGCCAGGCTACCGAGAGGCGTGCCTCGTAAGCTGGGGCGCAATGCTGCACCTGTACGACACCGCCACCCGAGAGGTCCACGAACTCGCGCTGCGCGAGCCCGGAGCGGTGAGCATCTACCTGTGTGGTCCCACCGTGTACGGCCCACCGCATCTTGGCCACGGCCGGGCCACGCTCATCTACGACGTGCTGCGCCGCTACCTGCAGTACAGCGGGTTGCGGGTGCGGCTGGTGAGCAACGTCACCGACATCGACGACGCCATCATCAACCGCGCCAATCGCGAGCAGCGACCCTGGCAAGAGATCACACACCGGTGCGAGGAAGTGTGGTTCGAGGCCATGCGCGCGATCAACGTCACCCGCCCCACCGACGTGCCGCATGCCACCGAGTACGTGCCGCAGATGGTGTCGATGATCGCCTCATTGGTCTCGTCCGGCCATGCATACGTGGTCGACGACGGTGTCTATCTCAGTGTGCAGACGGTTCCCGACTACGGCTTGCTGGTGAATCAACACCTCACCGACATGCTCGCCGGCGGCGGCGACCGCGAGGTCTTCGGCGCCGACAACAAACGCCACCCGGCCGACTTCGCACTGTGGAAGCTGTCGAAGGCGGGCGAGCCGGCATGGCCGTCGCCGTGGGGCGATGGACGGCCCGGCTGGCACAGCGAGTGCGTGGCGATGAGCCTCGATCTGCTCGGCGAAGGCTTCGATCTGCACTGCGGTGGGCAAGACCTCAAGTTCCCGCATCACGAGAACGAGCGCGCGCAAGCGGTGGCGCTGGGCAAGCGGTTCGCGAACCATTGGATGCATCACGGCTTCCTGGTCGATGCCGAGGGCGAGAAGATGTCGAAGAGCCTCGGCAATGTCGACAACCTGCTCGATCTGGTCGAGCACTACGACCCGCGGGCGTATCGGATGCTGCTCCTGCAGTCGCATTACCGTGGCCCGGTTGCCATCGGGGCTGAGAATCTCGATGCGTCGGTGAAGACCTTGGCCGGCCTCGATTCGTTCGCTGCTCGCTCGGCATCGGTGGCGTCTGCGCCGGCTGACCCTGCCGTGCTCCACAGCTTCAGCACTGCGATGGACAACGATCTCGACACGCCTGCTGCAACGGCGCTGCTGTTCGACACCGTCCGCCGTGCAAACGCCTCGCTCGATTCGGGCTCTGCCGACGCCGGTCCGCTGGTCGCTGCGGCGCTCGAGATCTGCGACGCATTCGGCCTGGTGCTCAACACCGGCGGCGACGTACCGCCCGAAGCCGCCGCCCGTGCGGCCGCGCTCGATGCCGCCCGCTCCGCCAAAGACTTCGCCGCCGCCGACACCCTGCGCGCCCAACTGCTGGCAGACGGCTGGACCGTAGAAACCACCAAATCCGGCACCACCCTGCGCCGCTAACCCCCCGCCCCCTGCCGCCCGCCCCCGCCCACGGCCCACCCCGCCCCTGCACCGCCCGCCCCGCCCCGCCCGCCCGGCCACTCGACGCTGGCGGCGAATGTCAACGAGGTGGCGAGATTCGGCGCCAGCGTCGCTTGGATCGAGGCTTACGCGCCCATTGCGAGTGCTTCGCGCAACCTCGCGATCACCCAACCGGGCCGATCGCGGATGTCGAGATAGGTGCAACCCGTCGACGAACACGGTTGAGCCCCGTGAGAACAACTGTGCGGTGGAACGTACCGTTCCAGACGTATTGAAGCCGCGATGAGACCGTGGGAGGAGGTACTCCATCGAATGGTTGGTGAAACCATCGAGACCGAGTAGTTGTGCCCCTGACCGGCCTGCGATCACGCCAT
>JAYTNH010000502.1:0-1780 GCA_043748395.1 Ilumatobacteraceae bacterium
CTGTTCCATCTGCCGCTTCAACTCGTCGAGTGCGCCTGCACATCCGGCCGCGATCACCAAGGTGAGCGCCCGTGGGTCTGACTCGGTGGAGTACACGACGAGGCAGGTGTCGTCGTGTAGGTCGATCACGTCGATGGTGCCGCGGTGGTGCTTGATGATCGGCAGGGTGAGGCGGTACTGGAAGCGGCGACGAGTGTTGTCGCACACCAAGATCTCCTCGGGCATCGGCATGCCCGTGCCCGAGGTGATGATGCGCGTCGTCCCGTTCACTTCGCTGCCCGTGATGCCGGGGAACCAATCGTGCAACCGTGATGCGTCGCCAGCCAGTGCCCACACATCGGCGGCCGATCGGCTGATGCGGATCTCGTGGCGGATGGAACCCAACATCAGGGCCTGCCGAGTGGGGTCGAGGCGATGAAGGTGTTGATGATCGCCGCGAGTTCCGGACCCTTGTCTTCCTGCAGGAAGTGGCCACCACCTTCGACCGTGGTGTGGGCTTGACCTGCGGTACCAGGTACGTCACGCACGAACACCCGCTCACCGCCCGCCGTCACGGCATCGCCGTCGCTGAACGCGCACAGGAATGGCCGATCGAACTGGCGCAGTACTTCCCATGCAGAGCGGTTTGCTTCGGCGGCCGGGTCATCGGGCTGCGTGGGCACAAGGCTCGGGAACCGCCGTGCACCGGCCTTGTAGCTGTCGTCGGGGAATGGCGCGTCGTAGGCCGCGATCACCTCGGGAGCGAGCTCGCCGACACAACCGCCTTTGATGATGTTGCCGATCGGGAACACCGGCGACTCGCGTGAGAATCGCTGCCAGTTCATGAACGCTTCGCTCATCGGACCGTCGCCGGTGGGCAGCCCGGTGTTGCCGATCACGACCCGGTCGAAGCGGTCGTCGTGCTCGGCGACCAGCCGCAATCCAACGAGCCCTCCCCAGTCCTGCCCGAAGAACGTGACGTGTCGCAGATCGAGCCGATCGAACAGCAGTTGGCGCATCCACTCGACGTGACGTGCGTAGGTGTAGTCGGTTTGCTCGCTCGGCTTGTCGCTGCGACCGAATCCCACCAGGTCGGGGGCGATACAGCGATGCCCGGCTGCCGTGAGCACCGGGATCATGCAGCGATACAGGAAGCTCCACGATGGCTCGCCGTGCATGAGCAGCACGGGTGCCGCGTCGGCCGGCCCTTCGTCGATGTAGTGAACGCGCAGCGATGATGAGCCATCGGCTGTGATCTCTGCGTAGTGCGGCGCAAAGTCGTAGTCGGGGAGACTGGCAAAGCGGTCGTCGGGTGTGCGCAGAATCTTCATCTGGGGTGCTCCCTGGGTTGGCTGTGGTGCTCAGCTGAGCAGGCCGGTGAGGACGATCTGCAACGCCCCGACGATCTGGTCGTCGGTGAGCCCCTGGTCGTCGCGCATGAGGTGATAGGCCTCGAACGAACAGACAACATCGGCTACGGCGAGCACCCCGGTTGCGCGCGACTTCGTCATGGCTGCGAGCTCGGGCCGAAAGAGTCGATTGAGTTGCGCCCGTAGCAGCGCTCTGGCGCCGGCGAGCTCGTCTGCCACGATCGATTGGAATGGTGCACGCAGTCGCGACACCGCGCCAACCGTGCCCATCGCATGGAACACGGCCAATCGCTGCGTGATGATCACTTCGACGCGGTGAGCGAATGGATCGTCGGGTGATGCGTCGACCATTGCGGTGGGCATCACGCGCCGTTGCTGTTCGTTGATGGCTGCCTGACACAGGTCGTCGACGTCGTCGAAGTAGCGGAACA
>JAYTNH010000503.1:0-3001 GCA_043748395.1 Ilumatobacteraceae bacterium
TTGAACAGGCTTCGGCCCTTGGCCACGGCTTCGCCGCTGAGCGTGCCCGAGATGACACCGAGGAACATGGCCGTGACGAAAGGGTCGAGTACCACGGTGACCCGCTTGCTCGGTGGCTTCGTGGCCCCCAGCAACCGAGTCGCCCGATCGGCTGCCTCGCGAGCCGCTTTGGCGAGGTCGAACAACTCGGGTGAGCGGCCAACGCTGAACCCGAAGCCGGTCTGGGTCTCGTCGCCGTCGTCGGCGAGCGTGCTGACCGACACGAAGCAGCCATTCTCGCTGGCCGAGTGACGAATGCCAGCGGTACTGGCGACGGCCATCTGCACCGACACGTCGGAGTAGTTCGCATCGTCGACGCGCACGCGTGTATCGGCGGCAAGGGTGAGCCGCTCGAGCTCTTTGGTGAGCTCGATCTTGCGGTCGGTGGGGAACTCGGCGAGCGCCTCGCTCCACAGCTCCTGCGCGATCACTGCGACTCCATCGTGTTCGGCGAGGCCGGCCCATTGGTCGGAGGTACCGAACTGCACATTGTTGCGCGCCTCGGCGAGCACCTCGGCCACGGCGGCGGCATCGAGGGTGCCTGCATATGCGAACCCGGTGCGGCCCTCGCTGATGATGCGAATGCCGATGCCCTCGCTCTGTGCGCTGACAAAGTGCTCGACCTCGCCTGCGTACACGCGGATGTCGGTCTCGACGTCGCGCGAAACGAATGCTTCGACCTGCTCGCCCTTCGCCGCCATCGCAACCACGCGATCGGCGATCGCCTGCAACTCGGTCATGACATCACGCGGCCGTGCTCTGCGTGCTGATGCGCGCCGTCATGCTGCCGTGCCGCCAATGGTCATGCCGGTGACCCGCAGGGTGGGCTGGCCGTCGCCGACCGGAACGCCCTGGCCGTCCTTGCCGCATGTGCCGGGCGAACCCATGGAAAAGTCGTTGCCGAGCAGGTCGATGTCGCGCAACACCTGGGGACCGTTGCCCATCAGGTTGCCTTCGCGAAGCGGATCGGTGATCTCACCGTTCTCGATAAGGTAGGCCTCGGTCATACCGAACACGAAGTCACCTGTGGCCGTGTTGACACTGCCGCCACCGAGTTTGGCAACGTACACGCCGTAGTCGGTGTCGCGGATGATGTCGTCGGGGTCTTCGGCACCGTTGAGCACATAGGTGTTGGTCATGCGCACCATCGGCAGGTGCATGTAGCTCTGGCGGCGACCATTGCCCGACTGGGGTCGACCCTCGTTGCGAGCCCGCAGATAGTCCCACATGTAGTCGGTGAGCACGCCGTTGTCGATGAGCACGTTGTATTGGCTGGCATGACCTTCGTCGTCGATGCCGATGGCGCCCCACTCGCCACTCATGGTGCCATCGTCGACCAGCGTGACGAGCGGAGATGCGACGAGTTCGCCCTGCTTGCCGCGATACACGCTGCCACCTTTCGCCACGAGGTCGGCCTCGAGACCGTGCCCGCACGCCTCGTGAAACAACACCCCTCCGGTGCCGTGCTTGATGACCACGGGCAAGGTGCCGCTGGGCGCCGGCCGGGCGTCGAGCTTGGTGAGCGCCTGCCGAGCGGCGTCCCGTGCGAGATCTTCGGCTGACACCCGATCGAACACCTCGAAGCCGATGGTGTGGCCCATGCTCTGGAAACCGGTCTGCATGCCACCGTCACCCGTGGCAACGGTGCTGATGCGCAGCAGGACTCGCACCTGTTCGTCGGTGGCGAACACGCCGTCGGTGTTGGCCACCAGGATGCTGCGGCGGCTGTCGCCGTAGCCGGCGCTCACCTGCACGATGGCGGCGCCAGCGGCCCGCGCGGCTTGGTCGATACGGCGCAGCATCTCGACCTTGGCTGCGGTGGGTACTTCGTGCGGATACTGCTCGACAGGACTGACACGTCGCTCGGGCCGACGAGTGAGGGCGATCGTGCGCGTGCCACCGTCGCCTTGGCTCGCGGCAGCCGAGGCTGCGGCGGCGGCGCTGAGGAGTCCGGCCTCGGAAAGGTCGGCCGTGTGCGCGAAGCCAGTGGTGTCACCCTTCACCACACGGATGCCAGCACCCCGATCGCGGCCACTGGTGACTTGTTCGATGCGGCCGTCGTCGAGCGCGGCCGACGTGGATCGCTTGTCTTCTGCGAACACTTCGGCAAAGTCGGCACCGGTGCGCACCGCCGCGCCGAGCACACGCTCGAGCACCTCTTGGTCAATCATCCTGTGGGATCCTACTCAGCCCCAAGGAGTGGCGCCTTGCAGTCGGCTAAGCTACGCTGGCGCGTCCCTCGAAGGTCCAACCGAAAGGCTTGGGCTCCTTGGGGTGCTGGTAGGTGGTCATGGCCTCGATGACGAACCCGCCGCGGGTGAGGAGCGCCGGGATGTCCCGGGTGAGGTGACAGCCACCGAAGATGGGTTTGGTGATCGGCTCGATGCGACCCTGGCGGCGGGCCACCTTCGGATCGGGCGAGATGCCATGCTCGACGAACCGGAGGGTGCCGCCAGGCTTGAGGACGCGGCGGATCTCAGCGAGGGCGGCGTCGACGTCGGGAATGGAACAGAGCGTCCAGGTCGACAAGACAGCGTCCGCGCACGCGCTCGGGAGGTCGACACGTTCACCGGTCAGGCTGGTGTGGTGAACCTGAGCATGGCTGGCCTCGATGCGTTCGGCCGCCATGGCCACCGAACGGGCAAGCGGCTCCACAGCGTGGACTGTGTGGACACCGGCCGGGTAGAACGGGACGTTCAGACCCGACCCGAACCCGATCTCCACAACCGTTCCCTCCAGATCCGCGCAGACACGTGAACGGATCTTGCGGTTCTCGTCGGACTTCATCGCCGCATTCATGAGATGCGGAAGGATGCGGGAGCGGTAGACGCTCGTCCTGGAGTTCGACATGAGCTATTTAACCATCTCGTCGACTCGGGCCAATGCAATGGCAATCACGTCGCGGCGTGCCGAGGCGGTGAAGATAGGTGCCGCTGAGTGGAAGGTAACGACGGTTCGGCGA
>JAYTNH010000504.1:0-1753 GCA_043748395.1 Ilumatobacteraceae bacterium
CCGCTCGATCGCTGCGCTCGGCGGCGGCACGAATGGCGACACCGAGGCGGCTGCGGTTGAGAAACCAGGCAACGGCCAGCAGTGCGAGTGGTGCGACGACCATCGCAATGATGTCGTTTCCGCCGAGGATGAACTTGCTGGAGTCGGCCTTCCACGGCGGCCACGAAGGGGACAGCGTGAGCTTCCAGTCGAGCGGGGATTCCAGTCGTTGGCTGGCGAGATTCTTGCCCCACCAGCGCGGTACAAGGATTCCGAGTACCACCAGCAACTGCGTCACGCCCAACGTGGCGACGGTCATCACCATCCGCGGAGCATCGCGGAAGCGACGGATGATCGCCATCTCGACCACCAAGCCGAGGGTGAGCGCGATGAGCATGCCGGCACCCAAACCGACGAGGTAGGGCCACTGCCAGAAGAGGATGAGCGCCGCCGCGAAACCGGCAGGCACCGTGCCCAGGTCGGCCTGGGCGAAGTTCACGACCCGGTTGGCGCGATAGATCAACGCCATACCGATGGCGAGCATCGCTGTCAGCGAACCGAGCACCAACCCGCGCACCCACAAACCCAACGGCATTCCATAGAACGCGAGCTGGACCACGAAAAGTACACCGATCGTCAGAACGGCCACCGACGTGACAACACTGCGCTGAGCCCCCGAGCGTCGCACCCTAGGGACCGTACAACAGTCCGCCCAGCAGTGTGGCGACCGGGTGACTTGTCTCGCGACCGTCGAGTCGGCAGGCTGTACTCCCCATGCGCCTTCCCCCCATCGCCCCTCTGCCGATCCTGCGGCGCTGCGCGCTCGTGGGTCTGCTCATTGTCGTTCCCGTTGCCTGCAAGAGCAGCCGCAACCCCGGAACCGCAGCGTCGCATTCCACAACTGCCACCTCCACGACGTCGTCCACCATCCGCACCACGACCCCCACCACGACCACAACCATGCCACCCACGACCATGGCGCCCCCGACCATGCCGCCCACGACCACCGAACCGTTGGCCACCGAAGGCGGCATCGTGATGGTCGCGAACGCCTCCGGTGTGAACGGGGCGGCCAAGGCCCTGACCCAAGATTTGGCAACACTCGGGTTCGCCACTCGCGAGGGCACCAATGCGGCAGGCATCGACGAAGAACTTGCCACCAGCAAGATCTATGTCATCGCCGGCAGTGAGGCGGTTGCACAGTCGATCAGCAGGCTCATGGGCGGAATCCCAGTGGAACGGATGCCCACCCCCGCGTGGATCAAGGGCGGCACCGCCGGTCTCGGCGACGCCAATGTGCTGGTGATGTTGGGCCACGATCTGGCCGGCACGCCGCTGGCCGAAATCGCTGACTGAACTTGCGGCGCTCGCCGATTCCCGTAGCCTCGGGCGCCATGGCGAAGGTGTTGTGGAGCGAACACCCGAAGGTGCTGCAGATGCGGCGGCGCTCGGCGATGGCCAACCTGTTGATTCGCACCATCGACAACTCTCGCCTCCATCGCACCGGCCGCAACGCGACGCTGGTGGCACACTTCGCGTTCCTCTCGGTGTTCCCGTTGTTGCTGGTGTCCACCAGCGTGCTCGGCTTCGTGCTGGACAACTACCCCAAGGTGCGTGCCTCTATCATCGATTCTGCGCTCAGTCGTCTCCCCTTCGTCGGCCAGCAATTGCAGGACGACCCGTCCCAGCTCAAGGGCAGTGCGCCTGTGCTGTTCTTCGGTCTGCTGGTGGCGTTGTGGGCTGGCCTGCGCGCGTTCAACGCGCTACAGGTCGC